>CALVCR010000047.1 GCA_944326125.1 Candidatus Gastranaerophilales bacterium
AACCCAGATTACAACAGAAATTGAAGCAGTAGAAAAAGTAATCAATGATAACATTGAATCTTCATACAAAACATTCTCCGGCTAGTGCTACGCACGTAGACTAACAGTCGGCAGACAAAGATAAAACAACAGAAAGGAAGTAAAAAAACAAGTCTGCCTCAAGGGTGAATCTACAAACCGGAAGACAACAAAAGGCTACGCACGTAGATTAACAGTCGGCAGACAAAGATAAAACAACAGAAAGGATAGATAAAAAGCTAAGAAAGACACTCCACATCTAGAATCCCCTGTTAAGGGACACATATAGTCGAAAATGATCGAGAGCCCCGAAGAGGGGCTCTCGATATTATTATGTCATCCTGAAATAAATTCCACCACTGTCCTGAATAAATTATTTTGTCATGCTGAACTTGGTTCAGCATCTTGCCAACTTGGCGTTATACTTGTTTTTTAGTAAGATTTCTAAAGGGATAAATATCAAGGAGAGGAAGAAACCGGCTTTTTTTGACGGAAAAATGCCGCAATGCGTGCTTTCTTTTTCTTTGGGTACATTTCTTTTATAACCACGCTTCACGATTCACAGCTCACGATTCACGAATTTTGACACCTCACCCCTTCCCTCTCCTGTAAGGAGAGGGAGAAATAATAATATTTTATTGACTATTCCCTCCCGTTATTTTACGATAAAGTAAACTTGATATAGGGAAACAACGGTGAAAATCCGTGACTGTGCCGCAGCCGTTATAGCCGGAATACCTTAATTTTAGCAATACTTCGAGTCAAAGTATTGTTTGGTTTTTAGGGGCTCAGGAGCGGCATAGGGTATAAAAAGGGTTAAAGATTGTCGAATCCGGTCCAAAATGTTAATAAAGTAAATTCAGGTACATGTCCGCACGGACTAGCTCCGGGTGCTTGTCCTGTCTGCTCAAAAATGGGCGGCGGAGGCGGAAGGGTCGGTGAACGGCCTCAAAAACCCGGTGAGATGAGCTATCATCAGTGTGCAATGATTGGTGCAATGATGAGAGCAAGAGAACAGAGGCTGGAAGCTCACGAACAGAACCTTGAAAAACATATGGAAGCGCTTAAGAATTTTGAAAATACTATGGCTAAATTGGCTGCTAATATGCAGGAGTTTGCTCAGAGGATTTCTAATAATATTCTTTTAAAGCCGGCTGCATTTGTAATAAAAAATATAGCTTTGCCGGTTGTTAATTTTGTCAGAAATCTTCCGCTTGCTGCGGCAAACTTTGCTGAAAAATTTGTCGCTTTAAAGGAAAAACTCGTTGATATTACAGATAAACTCAATGCAATTTTTGGCGAAGCAAAGGCTTTTGTTGAAAAAAAAGTTTCGGAACTTGTAAGCGCTTTAAAATCTAAGTTTGAAGGCTTATTCAAAGTTTTTAAACGAAATAACACGGATGATGAAGATACTAAGATAGATGATGATAAACGAATTTTTAACTTGAAAACCATACTACACAAATTAAGACGGAAGAAAAAAGATGAACGCAGTACCGAAGATAGATAATGATGCCGAGTCCAGAAGACTCCAGCGCAATATGACAGACACTCAAAAGAAAAACAGCAATAGTATAAAGGAAGGCAAGATTGTTAACGCTTTTGTGAAAGATCCACTGCTTTCTTTGGATGAAACAATTGATACTCTTGTGATTTCAGATACGCAGATAGATTTACCTCAGAAAGTTTATGAGAAGGAGGAGAAAAAGAATACTGCCCTTCTTCCTATCTGCGCGGCAACAACCGGAGTTATGGCGCTTCTCGGCGGGTTTACTTATATGGTTAAGAGTTTTTCTAAAAACAGACTTGAATCGACTAAGGAATATCTGCTTCCGGGGATAACGAGAAACCACTGTATTAATGACGAGATTCATCAAAGTATATTCAGTATGATTCAGTCTCCAAACAGAAAAACAATACTGGCTTCTTTAGGAGTTATAACTCTCGGTGCGATGGCTTTTATGGGGAAAATCTTTATTGACGGGTTTAAGGAAGTTTGGGTTAAAAGACGTGAGGCAGATATCCAGAAAAATCTGCAGGAAAATTTGATTGCGGTTGAAACTCAGTCTTTTGCCGGTAAAAACCAGATAATACGGAGTATGCTCTCTTCTAAAGCCCAAATTTTTAAATCTGAGCTGGAGAATAACCCTTCTTTTAAAGGGAGCGGAAATAAAGAGGAAAATGATAAAAAGAATTCCGGCTTAATGCTTCCTCTTATTGGACTAGGGATTGCAACTCTGGGCGGCATTTTGGCTTTAGGCTATTTTTCAATGAGGAATATAAGAAAAAGCGAAGAATTTATTAAAAAAGGAATTGATAATACTAAAACCGGTCTGGATAATTTGATAAAAGAGTTTAATGCCGGTAAGGATATTAATCCTGTTCAAAACCATGAGGGGCAGATATTAACGGGAAAAGATGCATATAAACATGTTATGGAAAATATGCTTGAGTCGATTTACGCAAAGCCTGCCGAGATTGAAGAATACGTTAATAAAATGAATCTGCCGCCGGAGGAAAAAGAAGCTTTTATAAAACAGCTTAAGTCTTATATGAATCAGGCAACCGAAAAGGTAAATAGTGCAATTGGCGGATCAGGAAGAAATAAAATTACTTATTTTTCGCACGTAAACGATTACTTATCATTCTTCTATGATTGGCTTATGAACCCTAAAAATCCCCAGTTTAAGAATCTGTTCTTCGGAATCGCTGGAGTATCGGCTCTTGCTTATGGCGGTAAAGCTTTGGCGGAAGCGGTTAAAGAGGTTCAGGTAAAAAAATATTCTGCTGATATTGAATTAAACCTCCAGAGAAGACTAGTATCAACTGAGCTCAGGAACTTTAAAGCTAAAAAAGAATCTTTGATTGAACCATTGTGTGATGAATTTATAAAACAGAAAGAAAACGGTAAGTCTCCGGAAGAATTAAAAATAATGGCCGATAATATTCTGTTTGAGATTAAAAACGGACCGCCGTTTGTTTACTCGTAATCTATACGAGAATTTCTTTTTCATTCTTATAAGTTACGTAACCCAAAGGTGCGGCAGGAGGTTTTCGCAGGTATTTTGCTCTTGTATAAATCACTCCGACCTTGGACGGTTGAGTCGCGGAAGAATGTTCACGAGCAAGTTTACAGCATTCAAAAAGCACTTTCTCGTCAGGTTCCTTGTCTTTAACTTTTAAAAGCACGTGAGAACCTGCGCAAAGTCTGGTATGAAACCAGTAGTCATTGTCTTTTGCAAGCTTTGATATGATGTAATCATTTTGCTTATTGTTTTTGCCGATATAGACTTCAAACCCTTCAATATCAATTTTAGAAACAATTGGAGGCAGGTTCTTTTTGCTTTTTTGAGGTTCCTCAACTCCAAGCTCTGATTTTATTTCATCAAGCTCTTTTATATTTGCCACTGTATTAATGCTGTAGATAAGGTTTTCCAGATATTCTTTTTCAATATTCAGACCTTCAAGAATTTGAGCGGATTTTTCTTTTGTTGTTTTTGATTTGTTATAGAGCTTGTAATACCTTTGAGCATTTTCATTCATTGTTTTGGTGCTATCAAGCTCAATGATAACATTTTCGCCTGTTGTATAATCAAGGATTTCCACGGATGATTTGTAATCAGCTTTAAGGTACAAATTTGCGGTCAAAAGGTCTCCAAAGTGCCTGTATTTTTCTGTGTTATCCCGTTTCTTTAGCAGAGTTTCTATTTTGGAGGATGAGTTTTTAACTTTTTTTAGTTTTGTATCCGCAATCGCGAGGAGTTTAGATTTTTCGCTTTTTACATTTACCCCCTCTTGAATTTTTGAATAATAATTATCAAGAGCATCATTTAACGAAAGTTTCGGGTACTCTTTTTCTAATAATTCAAACAGAGAACTTGCTATTTTACCTGTATTATTTACCCCCGGGGGATAAATGTATTTGAGACCGCCTTGCAGTTCTCTATATCGGCTTTTTTCGGCTCCGACATTGTGAGCGCAGCCTATAATTAGAGAGGTTTCTCTATCATAGAGTATAACATTTGAATGTTTTCCCATAAGCTCAACGCACAGGCAAAGTGAACGCAGCTGAGAAAGTTCGTCATAAGTTTCAAAATGCAGCTCTAAAATTCTTTCGTTTTCTACCGTCAGAGCATCTGAAATCCTTGCCCCTTCAAGGTATTTTCTTAATAGCATACAAAACATAGGCGGATGCTGCGGAATCTTTATATTTCGTCTTTCTTCTCCTTCTTTTGTCATAAAACAGATATGATATGTTTGCGGAGAAATATTGATGTATAATTTTCTGCTCTCGCCGTTATTGCGTAAAGACAGTATAAAATCTCTTCTCGTCGGCTGTTGAATTTTTTGGAGTCTTGAGCCGATAAAGAAGTCTATGTTTTCATCAAAGAATTTGCTTAAAGTCAGGTAGTCTATATTAATCAATATCTTCTGCCCCTGTAATACTGCTGTGATGAATAGTTATTATAATTTGAATAGTTTGTGTATCCTCTGCTTCTTGTTGCAAAGTTAGACTGTCTCTGCCAGTACGGCATCGTTTTATTATTAACCTGCCGGTTATAATTATTCCTGTATGACTGATTAGTCATGGTTTTATAGACATAAGGGTTAATACTGTCCGCAAAAACCGGAGAACAAATTAAAA
>CALVCR010000048.1 GCA_944326125.1 Candidatus Gastranaerophilales bacterium
ATACTGTAACGTTTAACCAGGATACTACAACAAGTAACTTCTTATCTGCTTTTGGTATGTCTGATCAAAATACAACTTCAGATGTTCTTAATCAAAGTGTAACAATTCAGGATATGCTTTATAACAACGACAGAGAAGCTACCGGATTGGAAGATGTAACTGTTGATGAGAATGGTATTGTTGCGGCAATTTATACTGACGGTTCAAGACTTACTAAATATGTAGATGAAAATGACGCTATTCAATGGAAATATATAACAAAAGAAGGTGTTGAAATTACAGGAGATGACGTAACTACAACAGGTTCAGTTCTTGCAGATACAAACTTTGTTATTGAGCTTGCGACTATGGTTAACCAGGAAGGTTTAGTTTCTATAAATAACAACCTATGGGAATGGGGTCCGGATGTCGGAGAGGTCTATTACGGTATGGCAGGCGAAATGGCATTCGGTACTATAGAATCAGGCGGCTATGAAGGATCTAACGTTGATATTGCCTTTGAACTTTCAAATATGATCACGGCGCAGCGTATGATTCAGATGAATTCACGTGTGTTTGCAACCGCAAGCAGTGTAATGGAAACACTCGCTTACCTTGGTCAATAATCTTTAACGGCAGCCGTTTTATGACGGCTGCCATCTTAAAATCCGCGCATGACTTTGGGGCATGCCAATTTTTCCAAAAAACATGCTTTTTTCTTGTCAAGTTCTTAACAAAAGTCATGAAATTTACAAAACTTAACAATTAAGACATGGTCGAAATCCATGTGAATCATGGGTTTGAGCATGTCGGTCAAAATCAAAAAAGTTGTTACAAATCACCACTTGTACAGCGCATGAAATGTAGTATATAATACAAATGAGGTCGAGGGGATATGTCTCAGACAGGTGAGCATACAGATAATCACAAAACCGTGGAAGGATTAATTCCTTCAAATCGCTGGGGCGAAGATGTTTTGATTGATGAAAAGCTCGTTAGGGATAATCTGCTTGATGTTCAAAAAGATATCGCACCTTATAAACCAAGAATAATCGCAGTTACAAAGTATTACGGATTGCAAGCAATAGTAACCGGATACAAGGCAGGATTAAGAGATTTTGGTGAATCCAGGGTTCTTGAGGCTGTTCAAAAGATTCAAGAATTGCCGGAGGAGGTCAAAAGAAATTCTACGTTCCACTTTATCGGACATTTGCAAACAAATAAGGCTGAAAAAGCAGTTGAGTATTTTGAATATATTCATTCTGTTGATTCCTTAAAGCTTGCTCGTGAAATTTCCAAGTCTGCCTGCCGTTTAAATAAGAGAGTGAAAATATTGTTGCAGGTTAATAATTCCGGGGAAGAGCAAAAATTCGGGTACTCAAAACAACAGTTGAAAGAAGATATTTCCGAGATTCTTAAGCTTGAAGCACTTGATGTTTGCGGGCTTATGAATATGGCACCGATTGATGCTTCGGAAAATGAGCTCGAAATGTTGTTTGCTGATGTAAGAGAGTTTAGAGATGAATTGGAAGCAGAATTTAACATTTCACTTCCGGAGCTTTCAATGGGTATGACTAATGATTACCTTTTTGCGGTTCATCAAGGCGCGACTATGATCAGGTTAGGAAGAAAGTTATTTACATAAGAATTAAATTGGAGGAATAATGGCACTATCAGAAGGGTTAAAAGGGTTTGTGAATTTTTTCACTAAAAGTTTCAATGATGGAAGCGATGACGATGCTTTCATGGATTTAGTAGAAAATGGCAATGATTATGTTACAGATAGAAATCTGGCATTAGATACTATGTATGATTATGATACAAGAGTTAAACCTGAACGCTCTTTTGAAAGAGAGTCAAAGGTTGTTTCTCATCCGAACAACTATAAAACCGGTGAAGTTACTGTTATTGAACCTCGTTCTTTCAGTGAAGCAGCTCAAATTGTTAAGAAATTGATTGATAAGAAAACAGTTATTCTTCATCTTGATTTGTTGGATAAAGAACAATCTCAAAGAACTATTGACTTCGTTTGCGGTGCAGCTCATGCACTTAACGGTACCCCTCAAAAAATCAGCGATATGGTATTTATTTTTACCCCTAGCAATGTTTCACTTTCTGTTGAAAACGGCGCTGTTCAAAGTAAATTCGCTGAATCTTTGTGGAATAAACCGCTATAAGAGTTTTTAATAAATAATATATTGATTTGTGATAGTTGGATTTTCAGGGTGCATTTGCACCCTTCTTTTTTGCAAGTGTTACTTTGTTGTGGTAAACCTGAAATCTTCACTCCATGACTTAAATCCGCCGGTAAGTTCCATTACGGGGAAATTGTGTTTTGCTAAAAGATATGCAGCTTTTGCTCCGAGGTGGCAGCAGTTATTGTAACAATAAACAACGTGCAGATCATCTTTTTCTAATTCATTTAGTCTGTCTTTTATTTCTTCGTAAGGAATAGAAATTGCCATCGGTATGTGCCTGATTTCATAATCTGTCCTGTCTCTGACATCAATAATTTTGACTTCATTTTCTTCGGACAATTCTTTTAATTCAACCGGCCCGAGTGTGAAAGCAAGTATTTTAGAGAAAAAACACTGTGCTTTTTCAGGGTTGCTTCTTATTTCTTTAATTTCTTCGTTCATATTTTGCTCCTAAATATTGTATACATACTTATTTGAAATGAATAAACTAATCATAATCATACCCGCAATCAGGAAGTTTATACCGGCAAGCATTCCCACTACCCAGAAGGATGTTCCAGGAAGCCCCATTATTATAATAAAGCCTATTAAAAACTGCAGTACTGCTATAAACAAGTTTGTCCACCAGAGATAGAGAGTTTTTCTTGTCTGAATTGCAAATGCGGTTGAAGAGATACTTTCTAATAGAAAATATACACCGATAACTGCCGTAATTAACAGAAGATTGAACCTTGGTGCGAAAAACAATAACACACCCAATACTGCAAGAACAATTCCCAGAAGCATATTCAGGATAAAATGCCTAGTGTAATTTCTGGTTAAAAATGCATTGATTGTCTTATAGATTCCGTAAACAAAGAATCCAATACAAACCATTATTCCGAAAGTGAGTGAGGTAAGTTTCGGCAGCATAAGCATACCTAAGCCTAATATGGTCAGGATAATGCCTTCTGTGAGTATAAAACTAAGAAATTTTTTTTCTGTCATATCATTCTCCTTTTTTTACAGAATAAATATTCAATAATTTTTTTTATTCCTCAAAAGGCTAATTAGTCCTTGCTAATTTCTAAAATTTATTGTAAAGTTATGTTAAGTCGTGTGATTTTTAATCCGAAAAGAAGAGATGTTTTTAGTACACCCCGAAAAAAATAAAACCGATATTAAACTCTTTGGAGCTGTTCAGATTAGTGACACAGCGTTTTTGGTTTATAAAAATTCCGAAGGCAAGGTTGTGCTAAAGACAGGCAGGGATGAAAAACTTCAAAAAAGAGCCGTGAAAAATATGCTCGCAAAAAATCCTGCAGTAAAAAGACTTCTTAATAAATATAAAATCAAGCCTTCTATAAATACAAAAACGCTTAAAGAACTTGCCGGCGGGCATATGAATGAAACTTGCAATATTGCTAAAGGAGTTTATTCTATACTTGCGGAAAATCTTAATCCTGAAATTGACAGGGCAATTGTAAAAGAAGCTTCAATGCTTCACGATCTCGGGAAGATTCTTATTCCGTCTAAAATTCTTAATAAGCCGGCTAAGCTTAATTCTAAAGAGCGTGAAATTATGAATATTCACTCGACTTTAGGTTATGAACTTTTAAAAAGTCAGGGTGTGAAAAAAGAAATTTTAGAACTTGTTAAATACCACCACCAGAATCTTAATAAATCCGGTTATCCGGAGTTTGAAGAAGATTTGCCTCAAAATTTGCCAATTGGAATGCAAATTGTATCTATTGCAGATAAGTACAGCGCTTTAAGAGAGGCAAGGGTTTACAGGCGAAAACTTACAAGACTTGAATCTCTTCTGATTCTTTATAAAGAAGTTAGGGAAGGTAAAATCCACCGCTCTGTCTATGAAGCGCTTGTTAAATATGCTTCGCTTTATGACAGAGATGTTTAAATATTGCCGTATAATCTTTCTTTGTATTATAATTAACTCAAATAGAGAGGTAGGAAGATTATGCAAGTTTCATTAAACTGGTTGAATGAATTAGTAGATATTAAAGATATTGAAGTGGAGCGCATTGCTCATGAGCTTACTATGAGCGGACTTGAAGTTGAGGAAGTTGAAGAGGTAAGACCTAAATTTACTAATATAATTACGGCAAGAATTGAAAAAATAGATAATCATCCTAATTCTGACAGACTTCACCTTGTAACCGTAAATACAGGCTCTGCGTTAAAAACGGTTGTATGCGGAGCTCAGAATATTGAAGTCGGTCAGGTTATTCCTTACGCATCTGTCGGAAGCAAGGTTCTTGACAGAAAAACCGGAGAGCAGTTTGAACTTACTCCTGCGGTTATAAGAGGGGTGGAATCTCAAGGTATGTTGTGTTCCGATGATGAACTCGGGGTGGCTGACAGAAACTATCAGGAAGAAGACGGTATTCTGATTTTGAACAGGATTTATCCTAATGTTGGCTTAGGCCTTGATGTAGAGAATGTTTTAGGGTTTGAAAAAGACTATATTCTTCATACTGCACCGACCGCAAACAGAGGAGACCAAATGTCTGTTGTCGGTATTGCAAGAGAGCTTTCCGCTTTGTTTAACAGACCTATGAAATTTAAGTATGCTCAAAGAGAAGCTCAAAAAGCTGATTTTAAAGTTGAAATAAAAGATTTTGATGTATGTAAGTATTATTCTCTCGGGGTTTTAAACAATATTAAGATTAAGCCTTCGCCTGATTGGATGCAAAAACGACTCCTCTCTTCAGGTATAAGAGCTATTAATAACGTAGTGGATATTACAAACTATGTTTTATTGGAATACGGAACTCCGCTTCATGCTTTCGATAGAGATAAACTTAACGGATATCTTTGTGTAAGAAGAGCTGTTGACGGTGAAACTCTTGTTACATTGGATGAAGTTGAAAGAAAGCTGACTACAGAGACCGTAGTAATTGCAACAGAGGATAAACCTGTATGCTTGGGCGGTGTTTTCGGCGGTGCCAATTCGGAAATTGACGAAAATTCTACAAATCTTGCTCTTGAAGCTGCTTACTTTACTCCGGCTTCTAACAGAAAAAGTGCAAGAAGTGTCGGTTATCGTTCTGAAGCCTGTGCAAGATACGAAAGAGGAGTTGATATTGAGGCGGTTAAACCCGGTTTGTTCAGAGCTGTTGAACTTTTGGAAAAATATGCCGATGCGGAATTTGCAGGAATCGCAGAAGCCGGTGAAAATAAGCTTGAACTAATTGATATAACTCTTAGATTTGCGCAGATAAAAAGGCTTCTCGGCTGCGAAATAGAACCTGCAAGATGCCTTTCTATTTTAGAAAATTTAGGTTTCACTGTTTTAGGTAAAAACGAAGCTGCTGCAAGAATTGAAGTTCCATCTTTCAGAGCTAATGATGTTACGAGAGAATCTGACTTGATAGAAGAAATTGCAAGAATAAACGGCTATGATAAGATTGCGCCAACTCTTCCGAATAAGTCTAATTCAGCCGAAATATCTATGGCGGAAAAAGTAATTAGCAAAGTTCATAGTCTCATGATGGGATGCGGCTTAAATGAACTTGCTACATCTTCTTTGATAGGTGAACCTTTATTAAAGCAATTTAATATTTCTTACGATAAAGAACACGCTGTTTATGTTGAAAAACCTGCATCAGAAGACTATACAATGCTTCGACAAACATTAATGGCAAGTCTTTTGAACTGTGTAAAATACAATTATGATAACGGACAGAAAGATTTCTGGGGTTATGAAATCGGAAGAAGTTATATAAGAGTAGCAGAACCAAATGTTAAGAGCGCCGGTGTTAAAGAAACCCAAACTCTTGCCGGAGTAATTACGGGAAATGTTCAAAACTCTTTATGGCAGCCGTCCGGTGAAGTTGATTTCTATACCGTAAAAGGTGTTGTGGATAAAGTTTTGGAAGAGTTTGGACTTACAAGAAGAATAAAAGCTGTTCTTCTTGCGGATTCACCGCTTGCAGAGTCTCATAAATGCTTCCATCCGTATAAAACTGCCGTGTTGACCCTTCTGGGCAAACAACCTGTTGTTATAGGATATTACGGGGAAATGCATCCGGAACTCAAGGGTAAATTAAAGATGAATCAAGATGTTTATATGTTTAAACTTGATTTGGATTTATTAATTTCCTGTGTTAATGAAAATGTTCCGAGATACAAAAAACTTCCTCAATTCCCTGAAGTTCAAAGAGATTTGGCGGTTATTGTACCGAAAACAACTTCCTGGGATGATTTGGAAAAAGTTGTTAAAAAAGGCGTAGATAACAAGCTCTTTAACGGCTGTGACGTATTTGACGTATACGAAGGCGAGCATGTCGGAGAAGGATTTAAGTCTGTTGCGTTCAGAATCAGAATGCAGGATCCTAATTCCACAATGACTGACGAAGCTATTGAGTCACAGATGGCAAGCGTAAGAGCGGTGCTTAAGAAAAATATGCCTGACCTGTCTTTCAGAGAATAATAAAATATAGTAATATTTTAAGTATTAAGAAAGGAGTTTTTATGAAAATCAGTGCAGTTAATGTAAGAGATTCTCGCCCGTACACTGGTAATATGAAGGCTAGTAAAACGACTCTGGGATGTTTGTCTAAACCATTGCAACAAGACACGGTTTCTTTTAAGGGAATTAAAAATGCAGCTCGTATGGGAGGCCTATATAGTTTGGCAGGTTTGGTTGTTGGTGCGCTGTTTCTTCCTGGTTTAGGACCCTTGATAGGAGCTTTAACAATGGGTTCAATTACTGCTTCTGTTGGGGCAGTGGCAGGATTGATGGAAGATGATAAAGAGAATATACTAAAGCAATAACTTGAACTGTCATAGTGAGTTAAGCGTTTAAGAGTATACAAAGGTTTCAATTTCTGGTAATATCTAATTATGCTTAATAAAACTGTCAGAATAATGGAGTGCTCGAGAGTGTTTGCTTTGCCTATGACAATTTTGTCCTGGCTGGTAATTTTTACGTTCTCGTATCTGGATTCGGGAAACCTTCTCTTGGGGTTAATTTCTCTTGCCGGACTTTGTTTTGCGCATCTGGGCGCAAATGTTCTTGATGATTATTTTGATTATAAATCTTTGATTAAGCAGGTTGGGTTTAATAAATCCGAGTATCTCAAAAACTCGCAGAAAACAAAATGCCGTTATCTTGTAGCAGGTATTATAAAACCGATGGAACTTCTATTGCTGGGCGGGGTATATTTGCTTCTCGCTCTGGCTATTGGAGTTTTTCTTTATTTTAAATGCGGGGTCGGGGTTGTTTATTTTGCTTTTATCGGCGGAGTTATTGCGTTACTTTATCCGTTTTTATCAAGAATCCGCTTATCGGAAGTTCTTGTTGCGGCGGCGTATGGGCCGGCGCTATTTGGCGGGGTGTTTTATGTGATGACCGGAACTTATGAAGTTGAAGCTTTTTGGCTTTCGCTCCCTACAATGTTTATGACTGTTGTCCTGCTTTATGCTCATATGGTAATGGATTATAATTATGATAAGTATGAAGGGAAAAAGACCCTTGCCAATACTTTTTCTACAATGAAAAAATCGCTTGTTATTTTGAAATATCTTTTTATAGCTGCGTATCTTTCCCTTATATTATTGTGTGTTCTTGATATTCTTGACTGGCAGGTATATATAGTATTTTTAACTATTCCTTTAGCGGTTGACCTGTATAAATCTTTAAAAGAGTTTTCTTCTGATCCGGAATCGGTACCCGCTAAAAAATGGTATCATTTCCCGATGGAATACAGAGAAAAGCTTGAAAAAAGCGGAGACGCATGCTTTATGGTCAGAATTTATCAGGCAAGAAATCTGATGATTTATTTTTCACTATTGTTTGTGGTAAGTATTATCCTTTCCATAGGACTATAACAAATTTCAAGTTAAGAATATATAAAGGTCTTAAAATTGTGTGCTAAACTTAAATTATATTAAGATGGCGGTTATTTATAGGAGAGGAAAATTATGATACCTATTTTAGATTCAAAAAGACAGTACGCAAAAATCGGAAACGAGATTGAAAAAGTTGTATGCGAAGTTCTTCGCTCAGGTTCTTATATTTTAGGGCCAAACGTAAAAGCTTTGGAAGTTGAGCTTGCAAAATACATCGGATGCAACTACACAGTAACTCTTAACTCAGGAACCGATGCGCTTCATTTGGCATTAAGAGCTCTTGATATAGGAGCAGGGGACGAAGTTATTACAACAGCATTTACTTTTGTTGCTACAACAGAAGCGATAGGTATTGTAGGTGCTACTCCTGTATTTGCGGATATTAATCCGGATACATTCAATATTGATCCTTCAAAGATTGAAGAATTAATTACTCCTAAGACTAAGGCTATTATTCCGGTTCACCTTTATGGTCAGCCTTGCGATATGGACGCAATTATGGACATAGCTAAGCGTCATAATTTATATGTAATAGAAGATTGCTGTCAGGCAATCGGTGCTGAATACAAAGGTAAAAAAGTCGGTACATTCGGTGATATCGGATGCTACAGTTTCTATCCTACCAAGAACCTCGGCGGTATGGGTGACGGCGGTTTGATTACGGTTAACAGCGAAAACCTTAAGAACAGAATTATTGCTCTCAGAAACCACGGCGGTGCTGTAAGATATTATCATGATGAAATCGGTGTAAACTCACGTCTTGATGAAATCCAGGCAGCTATATTGAGAGTTAAACTGAATTACATCGATGAATGGAATAAACAAAGAAGAGCACATGCTGCAACTTATAACGAGTTATTTGCAGGATGTTCAGATATTCAGACACCGAAAGAATTAGCTGATACTTATTGTGTATACCACCAGTATACAGTTAAAATTCCTAACAGAGATAATATTCACAAGATGCTTCAAGAAGCAGGAATTGGTGCAATGCTTTATTATCCTGTACCTTTACACTTACAGAAAGTACATGCACATCTCGGATTCCATAAGGGAATGCTTCCGAATACTGAAAAATGTACAGAAATGGTTATTTCACTTCCAATGTTCCCTGAACTTACTTTGGAAGAGCAAAAAACTGTTGCTTCAACATTAATTGATTGTATTGAGAAATCAAAAGCTCTTGCGTAAAGGAAATTCAATGAAGGCCGGAGGAGTGTTTTAACACTCCTCCGGCCTTCATTTTTAGCCGCAACACAATGTCTATTGTGTTGAATTATTATTTCATATCGGGGCTAATGCCGCCCCGTACCCCGCACTTTTTGATAAAATAATATAGCCGCATTTCTTTGACCGCAAAGAAACGCGGCGCAAAGCGGATTGGTGGCAGAGAGCGTAGTTCCTTTGCGGAGCAAAGAACGAAGACTCGTTTAATGCCACCAACCAAGCAAAAACTCCCGACCTGAACTGCGCTCACTAATCAATTGTAAAGCTCAACCTAAACGGGTGAACTCGCTATCGCTCAAACAACACCCGTTTTGTTGTTGTTTCGCTAACATTGATTGTTCGCTGCGTAAAGGTCGGCTTATAGAATTTATACAGTAAGTAATAATGTAAACCGCGAGCGTGTGCCTGTAAGGCACAATAGCGAG
>CALVCR010000049.1 GCA_944326125.1 Candidatus Gastranaerophilales bacterium
CAAGGCGGGGCGCAGCCTGCGGCTGCGCCCCCGGTAACAGTTCCTCAAAATATCAAATTTGAAGACTGTACAAAAATGTTTGCGGTTAATAAAGATAAATTATTTTACCTGACATTAGGTGCAATTACCGCAAACAAATTTAATGTAGACGAGATTCAGACAGAAAACGGTTATATAATTTTTACGGCAGCGAAAAATCAATATCTGGCAACAATCGGGATGATCGATTCATCAAATGCCATATTAAAAATTACTCCTTGTAACAATATATACTATTTTCAGCCCGGAATAATAATAAATATTTTCAAATACATTGATCTTAATATAAACACTGATATCAAGGTGTAGGAGGGTAGATGGTAAAAAAAGTTTTACTGCTCTTCTTTGTTGTTATATTCCTAAGCGGATGCGGAATAAAATTTGATCAGCAGAGTTTTAAGCCCGAACAAAAAGTCATAACATTCTGGACACTTCAAATGGGCGATTTTGCACCTTATATGAAAGAAGTTATTTCAAGTTATGAGGCAAAACATCCTGATATAAAAATAAAATGGATTGATGTACCATTCTCAGAAGGTGAAAAAAGAACATTAGCTGCAGTAATGACCGACTTTCCTCCGGATTTAATCAATCTTAATCCGGACTTTTCTGCACTCTTAGCTCAAAAAGGAACTTTGTGGGAAATCCCTTCCGATAAATTGAATTCATTTACTCCTGAAATTGTCAATGCTATGAAATATAACGGAAAACTTTATTCAATTCCCTGGTATGCAACAAGCGCTATTACAATTTATAACAAAGAACTGTTTAACAAATCAGGGGTAAAGAATCTTCCGAAAACATATCAGGAACTTGCAGATATTTCAGCTCAAATCAAGACTAAAACAGGAGCTTATTCATATCTTCCGACTATAACCGAAAATGACACAATGCTTAAAATCCTCAATAAATACGGGGTTTCAGAAATTAAGGATATGAATTCACCTGAAAGCAAAGCCGTATTTGAGATGTTTAAGACTCTGTATCAAAAAGACTTAATTCCGCCGGAGACAATTACTCTTACCCACAGAGAAGCTCTTGAACAATATATGGCAGGAAAAATTGTATTCTATCAGGGCGGCGCAAATTTTCTTACTATGATTAAAGAAAACGCTCCTAAGGTTTACGTACAAACAGATGTTACAGAACAGCTAAAAGGTCCAGTAGGGCAGAATGATTTTTCGGTTATGAATTTTGTTATTCCGCTGAGAGCAAAATATAAACCCGAGGCTCTTGAATTTTGTCTTTATCTTACAAATAGCGAAAACCAGCTGAAACTTGCAAAACTAACAAATGTTATCGTAACCGATAAAGAAGCTTTAAAAGACAGTTTTTATAATGACTATTCCACACTCGAAAACAAAGCCCGCTCAATAAGCGCAAAACAGCTTAATAAAATCACTCCGGCATTGAGACAAAAACCGGATCAAAAAGAAATCAATCTTATAATAAACGAAACCGTTCAGTCTGTTCTTTTAAACAAAAACTCTGTAGAGAACCTCCTTAATAAACTTAGTATGTTTGTATTATAATTAAGTAACTACGAGAATAGATGAGGTTAAGAGATGTTAAAAGATTTTTTCTTAAATGAAGTTGAAAATGCTATCTTAAAAGCAATAAAGGATAATAAATTAGGTCAGGCAAATGATTATACAAAAGGTTCTTTGATTATTGAGAAACCTAAAAACCCTGATTTTGGAGACTTTGCAGTAAATGTTTCATCTCTTGCACGAACTGCAAAAATTGCGCCGCCTATGATAGCAAATGCTGTTACAGAAAACTTGAAATCAGATAAATATACAGTTTCTGTTGTTGGCGGATTTATTAATTTTAAAGTCTCTGATTCACTTCTTGCAAATGCAGTAGAAGAAATTCTTAATAAAAAAGAAAAATACGGAGTTCCTGAAGGGGTAAACACAGAAAAAATTTTGTTGGAATATGTTTCTGCTAACCCGACAGGACCTTTTCACATCGGACACGGGCGCTGGGCCGCAATGGGAAGTGCGCTCGCTAACCTTTTAAAGTTCTACGGACACGAAGTTTATCAGGAATTTTATATAAATGATGCAGGAAGCCAGATTCAAAAACTTGGTAATTCTTTGAGAATAAGAATTAAACAAGAGCTTGGCGAAAATATTGATTTTCCGACAGACGAAATTGAAAGAAAAAACTACTATCCCGGAGATTACCTAATCCCTGTTGCTAAAAAATTCCTGGGGGAAAATCCGGAAGTAAAAACATCAGCAGATGTTGATAAAATAGAATTACAAACCCTTTGTGACTTTGCAAAATTTGAAATGGAAGCCTGCCAAAAAGCTTTATTAGAAGATTTCAGAGTGCATTTTGACAACTTCTATTCTGAATTAGATTTGCACAACTCAGGTAAGGTGGAAGAAAGCTATAAAGAACTTATGGCAAAAGGTATGCTCTATGAAAAAGACGGAGCTATGTGGTTTAAATCATCAGAATTTGGCGACGATCAAGATAGAGTTATTAAAAAGGCAGATGGCTCAAATACCTACCTGACAGCAGATATTGCATATCACGTTGATAAACTCAAAAGAGGATATGACAGACTTATCAATATCTGGGGAGCAGACCACCATGGTTACGTAGCCCGTGTTAAAGCTTCTCTTGAAGCTTTAGGCTATGACCCGAACAAGCTTGAAATTCTACTCGGTCAGCTTGTAAACCTGGTTATTAACGGAGAAGAAGTCAGAATGGGTAAACGTAAAAACATGGTTACTCTGGATGACTTAATAGAAGAAGTCGGCGTAGATGCAACCCGTTTTTGGATGGCTATGAGAAATATTGATATGACTCTTGATTTCGATATTGAACTTGCCAAAAGATCTAC
>CALVCR010000050.1 GCA_944326125.1 Candidatus Gastranaerophilales bacterium
TTAATAACAGTGCCAGCGCAAGTTTAACTATTGTATTAATCTCCCTCCTGTTAAAAACCGGAGCAAATCTTATAAATCCCAGAAGCCGCGCAAACACAATAAAACCTGCGCTAAACCAGCGTTCAAATTCCGGAAATAATATCGCTATCTGGTTTAGAAATTGTTCCACTAGCCCTCCTTCTTGCCTATTTCTCTTAACATCGGAGGCGGATCAAGCTCTTCCTTATCCTGCATCGGAGGCGGGTCTAACTTCAAGATATCAAAACCTTTAACGTCTTCTATCTCCGTTTTATCAGGTGTTATTTTAATATTGAACATAACTTTTTCTTTGCCGTTTTTCAAAACGCAAACTCTTGTTTCTCCGGCTTTCAGCGGGTGAACAAAAAGCGTATTTTTTTCGTTCATAACAGTTACAACCGGATAAACATCCACTATATCATTATGTTCAATACTTATATCCGTGAGTTTTCCGTTAGTTGTAATTAAGCAATCCTCAAATGCATACGCAGGTATTGCCGATAAAAGTATTAAACCCAACAAAAATTTCTTCATAACTATCTTCCCAAAATCTTATTAGTTTCAACAAAGTTAGCTTTCGGCATAGGTGTCTGCGGTGCCGGAGTGTATTTAATCTTCTGATTTTTATCAATATAAGGAACCTTACCCGGATTTTTCATAATCTCTTTTACATCCGGAACGTTCTTAAACGATGAGTCTTTCATCTCACCCTCAAAAGGAGTGGTATACTTATAATAGTCCGCCGGAAGCACGTAGCTATCACTTTTAGGCACTGTATTAAATGCCAGTACCGTGCCTTCCTGAAACAGGTTGGTCAGGAGTTTTATAAATCCCATCCCGCCTATAATGATTACCAGAAATACCGCAAAAATCTTCGGCGCAGCAGAAATGGTTTGTTCTTGAACCTGGGTTACTGCCTGAATAATACCAACTACAAGACCAATCGCCGCTGCGACCAGTACGCAAGGCATTGATATCGCAAGCATTGTCATAAATCCTTTTGCTAAGTATTCAGTTAACATTTCCATTTTTTCTTTTTCAACCTTTTGTCGGACAGCAATTGTATTACTACTGGTTTATATTATCTAGCCCCTGCTGTCCTCTGCTGCGGGACTTCTAACTTTATGTCGGGAGACATTTCGTCTCATCTACTAACTTGTTTTGTTTTACCGGGTCTCCCTCTTTTGTTTTCCTACCAACGGGTTCGCGCCGGGCGTTTTTCAACCTTTTGTCGTGCGATCTTTCATTTACCCCCCCGCACTCTGCTGTAAGCCTTTTGTATCCTTTTGTCGGGAGACATCGATATTTCTTAATCATCAATTCACAATTCACGGCTCACAACTCACGATAATAAAATTTACCCCCTCTCTAGTTATAGCTCTGTACAAGACCTTGTACAATTAATGCCCAGCCGTCTACCGCAATAAATATCAGCAGCTTAAACGGTAATGAAATAATTGTAGGTGATAACATAAACATACCAAGTGCAAGAAGTATATTTGCCACAACAAGGTCAAGTACAATAAAAGGTACGAAAACTACAAACCCGATTTCAAAAGCAACCTTAAGTTCGCTTAAAATATATGCCGGAGCGACTTCCCAAATCGTTAAATCTTCCGGAGATTTTGGCGGAGTCTTTCGCTTGAGTTCCACGAAAAATGCCAGATCCGACTCACGCGTTTGTTTCATCATAAATTCTTTCAGCGGTTTTGAGCCCTCATCTATTGCCATAAGCAGGTTTCCGTTCTTCTGGTAAGGAACAGAGCCCCGCTCGTACATCTGCTGAAAAACACCGCCCATTGTGTAGAATGTCAGAATCATACACAATCCGATTGTTACGATAGAAGGCGGAACCTGAACCCCCATCGCTGTTTTAAGGAGTGAAAATACAATTGTGAATCTTAAAAAACAGGTCATACAGCAAAAGACAAACGGCAGTAATGAAAACATTGTCATTACTGTCAGCATTTGCAAAACCGGGTTCATATCTTTTAATACTGAATCCATCCTAATCTCCTCCCAGTTTTGTTACGGAAAAACCCGCAAAATCGTTAGCATTTTCGGAGAATCTTCCGCCGTTCATTTTGACCGCAAGGTTTTTCATAACGGAATTATATGGACTCTCACTTTTCTTAATTCCGAGAACCGAACGGTCTATATAACTTTTTTGTTTTGGAAGAGAATTCATTGTCTCTTTAAAACTCTTTGCCGGAATGGTTGAAAAGGTTTCCTCTTCCGTTGTTGCAATTGCAGGAATTTTTTCTTCCGCTCCGCCCCTCGGATTGAGTTTGGAAATTAGAGAGGTGTGTTCGGTATCTCCCGCAATAAGGAACTTTTCTTCCCCCGCTGATACGATATAAAGAGTTTTTCTTGGTCCGAGTGATATGGAATCAATAACTTTCAGGAATTTTGAATGCTTGCTTCCTCCGTTTCCGGTTGTTTTTTTGAACACCAGAAGCGCAATTACCATTATCCCTACCATCGCACATGTATAGACTATAAAATTAGTTAAATATCCCATAATACCTCTTCCTCTGATTTAATAATTAATCAAAAAAAGTCAACTAAGCGTTGTTTTCTACTTCAAAATCGCTGTAGTCAAAATCTTCCTGACCGCCCTCTTCTTCTGAAGGACTTTCAGCCGTTTCCGGAGCCGGAGCGTTTTGCGGAGCCGTATTTGAATCATTTATTGCTTCAATTCTTACTCCGAAGCGGTCGTTTATTATAACAAGCTCTCCGGATGCAACAAGTTTTCCGCCGACTTTGAGCGCAATTTTGTTGTCATAGACTGAGCATAAATCTACAATTAAGCCCTCTTCTATGCTCTTTAGTTCGCCTAAAGTAACTTTTACTTTGTCAAACTCGGCTGTCATATCAACCTGAATACTATCCCAGAGATTAGTATTTGTATTATCCATATCGTTTCCTCCCGACATATCATAAGGTTCTATGATATTTTCATTTGGTTTTATTTTAAACTTTTGTACAATGTTTTCGCAGACAAGTGTCATTTCGGATGAATTACTGTTTTCAAAAAGAACAATATCTCCTATATCCAGCTTCTTAATGTCTGCAAGCGGAAAAACGGTGCTTCCGACGACTAAATCCACTTCCACAAGACTGGATGCAAAGTCTTTATCCTCAAATCTCGGCGGTTTTTCTTCCAACGGGACAGGAGAAAGAATATCTTTCGGAACAGAAATAATAAACTTTGCTGCGGTATCCGAAACGGCGCTTCTTACAAAGTAGGTTAAGTGCAGAATCTCGTTATAACGGCGGTTAGGTTCTATTGTAAAATTAGGGGCAAGGGTTTCGTATATAAAATCATTAAAGGCCGTTACTATACGGGCTTCCAGCTCTGTAACTTCCGTGAGGTCGAAGCGTTTATTGTTTTTGCCTAAAACTTTATCAAGAATTACATTTATAGCATCCTGTGAAATTCTGATATAAACATCATTCTTAGCATTAATTTTAACTTTGGTAACGAAAAATGTTTCGTTCTGGGATAGGACGTTCATATTCGTGCTGACAGACGCAAGCTTATATTCAAACCCTTCAAAGAAGAATTCGTCTGAGCAGTTTTTTACAGCCGGTGTGAAAACTGAATCATACCAGGAAAATTGCTTATATAATTCATCAAAGAATATAGAACCTATCATACCTAACCCTTGTTTTACGGAGAAAACCTCAAAATTATACAGTATCCCCTAATATATAGGTATAATAATGTATTTTTACTATACGCACATCAACTGTTTGAAGGATTGTGAGTTATAAAAGCACTATATATAAAACTATTGCAAGGATTGAAAGAATAAGTGAAACTGCAGCAAATTCAATCACAATTCTTTTTTCGGAATGTCCTGATAATTCAAAATGATGGTGAATCGGAGACATCTTGAAAATCTTCTTACCGGTGAGTTTAAAACTTGTAACCTGTAAGATTACGGATAAAGCTTCAATTACAAACATTCCGCCGAAGATTGCCAGTAAAAGTTCGCATCTTCCGAGAATGGCCAGTGTGCCCAATAAACCTCCAAGAGCTAAGGAACCTGTATCACCCATAAATACCTGTGCTTTTGGTTTGTTGTATTTCAAAAATCCGATAGAAGCTCCGATAACGGAAGCGCATACAATAGCTACAACCTGATGTCCGCTCATAAATGAAATTATGCCGCAGGCAAGAAAAGCCGGAATCCCTACCGATGTTGCAAGTCCGTCCAAACCGTCGGTTAAATTATAAGCGTTTGAAGCGCCGGTTACGACAAATACTGCAAGGATCGGATAAAAGATTCCTATATCAAAACTGTATTTTCCGAGGGTTAATACTGTCCCGTAGCACTGCATTGCAAAAAATGCCGGAATAAGTGCAATAAGTATTTGTCTTACAAGTTTTCCGCGCGGGCTTAATCCTTTGTTTTCGTGGCCTTTGATTTTTAAATAATCGTCTTGAAATCCTGCAAGAGCCATAAAAAATAAAGTTATTAAAATAATCCAGGCAGAGTTATCCATTTTTTCCGCCATTAAAAGAGTTATTATTGAAGAGATAATAATTGCAAGAATTATAAACACGCCGCCGGTTGTCGGAGTTCCCTGTTTTTGGGCATGAGCTTCCGGAGCCAGATCAAGCACATATTGTCCGATAGTTTTTTTCTTTAAAAAATCAATATAAGGAACGCCGAACAGCAGGCATAAAACCATACTCAAAAGTACCGCAACAGCAATCATTATCATAAACATATCTCCTTGTTTATTTTTATCTGTTTTTTATTATATCAAAAATTAATAAATGAAGTAATTTTGTCTAAAGGAATTCTCCATACTTGATTAATTTACCTTCCTCGTTTAAAATTGCGTTATGAACCGTTTCAGCAGTGAAAATTTTGAAACATCCGCTCACAATGAAGAACTTGATTTTATTTTTCAGGATTCTGAAGATTTTGATGACGCGGTATACGGTAACAGGGATTTAGCTCAGGATTTAAAGACATATTTTCGTCTCTTCAGGAAGAAATTTAATTCTGCACTCAGGCAAAAAGGTCAGAAAAATTTTACCAACATTGTTTATCTTACCTTGGATTGTCCGCCGTATACACCGACTTCCGGCCGCGGGGAATCTCCGCTTGAATATATAGAAGCAATGCGAAGGCAGTATCCGGAAAAAGATATCAGGGTGCTTGTTCCTGTTTATAATCTTAATGAAGAAAACACAAGAGCAAGAAAAAAACTTTGTGTCGGTTCTCTGGAGCTTGAAAGAACATCAATCGGATTTGAATTCTTTCTGCAGAACAGAATGAATGAGGCTGTGCTTTACAGGTTTCCTAAGAATAATGAACATGTACAGGTTTACGGAATATATTCACCGAGTTTTTCTTTTTGTAAAGATATTCAGGAAATTTCACGGCTTCAGCATCTTGCACCGTTTATAAAAGCGGCCAGAATTTGTATAAGAAAATTAGGTTCGGAAAAATTCAAGCCGGATATTGTTCATTCGGAAAATATCCCGTTCTATTTGGGAGGAGAATTTGAAGCAAAGCTGCCTTATCAGGCAAAAGTCTTTCAGATAATAAAAGATTTTACACAGATTGAGGTGATAAAGACGGAAGCTTTCTGGGCTGCGATTAACCTTGTTGATAAAGCCGGCATGAAAAAAATATGCCGCGATAATACGATAAAAAAATGTGTGGCTGCGCTTTTCAATCTCCATAATACAAAACGGTTTTACCAGATGAAAGACTGTTTGGGTTTTATCTATATGAGTTACTATAAATTCAGAAAGTTTATAGATAAAGGTGAAGATATTGACGAAAATATTATTTTTGATCGATTGAATAAACGCATTCTTCAAATCTTCCCTCAGATGGCAAATGAAGATGAAATTTATTTTAATCCGATGATGTATACTCTTAAGAAAGCCGATTTTTGGGCAGTGCCGTCTAAAACTTATTATAAAGAAATTTTCGAAAATCCGCCGCTTTCCGGAAAAATGTTTAAACAAATTCTCAAAACCAAAGATAAAAGTTCTTATATATCTTTCGGAACGGAAATTAAACATGAAAAATTATATCAAGAATTTAATTCCGGAGATTTTCGTGAGATGAGAAGGAAAAACAAAGCGGCACTTTTGCGGGAATTAAGTATTGATAAGATTAAAACCAATTTTACCGATCCGACTCTTTTTAAAAGTCCGGAGGTAAAAATTCTCGGCAACCTTGATACTTTTTACGATTCTCCTCTCTTCTTTGCTAATCCGAATACTGAAGTTTTTGCAAACGGAGTGGACATATTTTTTAATACGATACTTAAACTCTTTGAACTGCATAAAAATATTCAGGCAATTATTTGTATAAAAGACGGATTAAAGGTTAAATTTATTCAGTCCTGGCTGAATTTTTTAAGCGGAAACAGATATTTAAACGGGCGCTGGATTTTTATTGACGGTGATATTAATGAAGGTAAGTTTCTTGCGGGTTCTGATATGATTCTGCTCCCGAGGAGGGCGAATTCTACAAGTACAGAACATTTTCATGCAATGCACTACGGCTGTGTTCCGGTTGCTTCAAGAAGCGGAATTTTGAACGATACGATATCGGATATTTTTGACGATATAACAAACGGCTGCGGATTTAAAACAAAAACAACTCTGCTTTGTGAAGAAGATTCTAACGAAATCTTTCTGACACCTGTGCTTAAAGCAATGAACATTTACCAGAATAATCCTTCAAGCTGGAATCTTTTAGTAAAAAACTGTATGAATTACGATTCCGGTTGGAAATTTAAGATTCTGGAAAAATATAACCGTATTTACGATGAGTTAATATAGGGCGGTTATTGGTTCTATATATTGTTATTAAGTATACTTTGTGTTAAAAATATTTAACAAGGAGTATTTATGAATATCAGCCCTATCACAAGTTATAAGCAGAATAATAATCATCCCTCTTTTCAGGCAGTTAATATGAAGTATTTGGAAAGAGCAAAAAAAGAGATTAAAGGTGGAAAAACGATAACAGGTGACTTGTTATGTTGTCTTAGATATGACGTTATTTTTAAGAATATTTCGTATCAGGATGGAGTGGATACAATAAAAGCTATAAGAAAATTGTTAGAAGGTAATCCTGAAAATTGGAAAAACTGGGTTAATGAACTTGTTGGCGAATTTAAGTACTTGGCAAAGAAAGAGCGAATAGAAGAGCGCAGAGAAGCCAAAAAGCCTAAATCTTGTCAATAGCTTTACATACTAAATAATTTAGCCCGGAAGCGATCCCGATTCCTGCCAATGAACCGATCGGACCGAAGAGCATAAAACCAACTGCTCCCAATGTTGAAGTTAATACGGTTGTTGAAGTTAATCTTAAAGCAGCTCTGTTTATTGCTTTAACCGGTTTTTCTCCGTTCTTTATTTCATTAGCAGCCTGACATCCCTCTATTGCTCCGGATACAGCAAGACCAATAACAGGAACTCTTGTCATTGCTCGCGCTGTAACTTTCCCAAAAGCGCTCGGGGCTTTAAAAGATTTTGCTTTAATATTTACCGGTTTTTCTGGCGTTGATTTAATGTCTTTTATTTTTGTTTTTATTTCAGATTCTTGGATTTTAAATACTTGTTTAGATATATTGCGAAGTTTAGTATCCCAAAGGGTTTTATCTTGTCTAATTAACCAATCACCGAGTTTCGGATTAGGACATTTAGGAGAGTTAGGATTAACATAATCCTGCAAAAGAGTACCTCTAAAGTATGAAAACGGGTGCTGCGCTTTTCTAAAATCATATGCTTTCTTGTACATATATTTGTATCCGTCACCGCATAATTTTGTCTTAATAGTTTTATCCAATTGATCAACTGCATCAATCGCATCATCAACAAGGTTTGGAAAATCTAAAGCTAGTTGTGATGCAACAATTCCGGCACCCGGATAATCTTTGCTTTTTACTCTTTCCGTAATCTCCGGAGCTTTACCAAAAACAGGTACGGTTTCTAAAACTGCATTAGATAGAATCCTGTTTCTTTCTTCTGTTTTTCTTACAGTCTCTTTATTAATAAAATTACCCTGCTTAATTATATCCGGACTTCCGGCTGTCGCATATGCAGGCGCAAGGGTAGGGGGTGAGGTAAATATTGAAATAGGCTTTGCAACTCTTGTATTATCTCTTTGAAAAACAGAGTTAAGAGAATCTAGATTTTTAACCACACAATTTAAGTCTTTTTTTACAGCAGGAAAATGCTCCCGGCCGTATGCTAAAAGGATTGGTTTCACCATACCCTAACCTTCACACGTTTTGCTACCTTATATATGTATAAACACATTATCTTTGGCAAAATTGCTTGATTTGTAAACAAATGTTAAACGGCTAATTTTGATTTTTTATTAGTAATATTAATGTTATGTAGCAGTTTTTATTAAGGTTGTTTTAAAAATTTAGAAATTCTGACAATGTCATATCAAAAGCACCGGCAATTTTGTTAACTTTAGTGAGTACAACATCATTTTGTGCTAATTCAATATTACCTAAAGTAGAACGCGGAATATTTGCACGAAAAGATAATTCATCTTGTGTAT
>CALVCR010000051.1 GCA_944326125.1 Candidatus Gastranaerophilales bacterium
GCAATAAAACCAAGAAACCTATAAGTTCTCTTAGTGTATTGAACGTGAAAGGCCCCACATATTCCATTCCGATTTTTTGAGCAACAAAAGATAAGCCTGAAATAATTGCTGTTAAAAGCAATGCCAGATTACAACATATACAAAGCCTTTTGAAGGCCTCTTTGCTCATCATTATCATACTTGTGCTTACCTTCCGGTAAACATTATACGATAAGCATAAAAAATTTTAAAATGTAAGTAGTATTGTGTTTTTTAGATATCTTGTGCGAAGTTGGCGCTTTGTGTTATTTATACCGGCTTATTATTGTTTCTGCTAATGTGAAATCAAGTTCTGTATCAATATCTACCGATTTTACAGCATCCATAATATAGGCAAAACTTTTCTCCCCGTAAAAATTCGGGTTTGTTTGTAATAATTCTGTTTTGCAGATATAAATGGCTCCGTTAAGGGTATAAGTTTTAGGGAGTTCTTGTCTTGGTTTTTGATATTCTTTTTTTATAAAATCCTGCATTGACAACGATTCATCTAAGGTATTACACCAGAATGCCGAATGCGGGGTCTCGCATACAGAACACACAGTATCAGCATTTTTTGAGAAAAATAAATCCAGAGCTTCCAGTATATTATTTGAGTTTCTTAGAGGCGAGGTCGGCTGTAGAAGAACAACAATATCAAATTTTTTATCAAGTTTTGAAAGCACTTCTCTTACAACATCCCAGGAGCCGGCCTTGTCGGAAGAATTTTCGCTAGTGCGCAAGAAAGGAACTTCTGCTCCATATTCTCTTGCTATTTGTGCATATTTTTCGCTGTCTGTTGAGACAAAAACACAGTCAAAAACACCGCATCTGTTTGCTTCTTCAATGGTGTAAGCTATTAACGGCTTTCCGTTTAGTTCTTTTATGTTTTTGTCTTTTACTCCTTTTGACCCTGAACGCGCAGGTATAATAGCTATAATTTTTTTATCTTTATACATAATTCTCCTAAAACTTAATAAATCTAATATCATCCTGAGCTTTTGCGTAATTCTGGATATTATTCAATAAATATCGAAGTTCTTGTTTACTGAGTTTTTTGGGATTGTTATTTAATCTTTCAATATTTACTGTGTCAATAATATTATTAATATCTAAAAGCTGCTTTTTAACAGAGTCCATATCAAGTCCCATATCTAAGAACAGTTTATTAAAAAAGGAAGTCGGATTGGTAAAGTCCAATATTCTGTATATTTTTTTTATATTTTCAACTACAAAATCAACCCCTCTTTTGTCCTGGTTAGTATTATTATCTATTTGACTGTTTAATTCTATTAATTTTGCAATTGTAATTGCGCAAGCCAAACCATGCGGTATTCCATATTCACTTGTTATTTTATAAGATAGCGCATGAGCCGCAGTGGTTCGTGAAATATTAATAGCTTTACCTGCCAAATTTGCAGCATAAGCCATTTGTTCTGCAGCATCCGGATCGTTAGAATTTACATATTTAACTATATTATTTTTAATTAATAGCATAGCTTCTTCTGCATATTTTCTGCTTTGCGGGGTTGACCTAACTGCCCAGAAGCTCTCTATGGCTTGGCATAATGCATCTAATGTTGTGCATATTTTTAGATTTTTAGGATTCTTTTCCACAAACTGACTATCAACAATTGAATATTCTGGAAGTATGTTTTTGGCATCAAGAGAATGTTTTTTCCCTTCTTTATAGTAAACTGCAAATTGGGTAGCTTCCGAACCTGTACCGCAGGTTGTTGGAATTGCTATTAATGTTTTTATTCCTGTTTTATATTTATATATTTTAGCAAAATCAATGACACTTCCGCCTCCTATTGCAATAATTAAATCATACTTATGCGTGATTTGATTTATTGCACGTTCAAGCTCCTCTATTTTGGGGTTAGAAGAAAAGTCATTATAATAACTATATTGATACCCTTTCAAATTTGATTCAACAGTTTCTCTTATTGACTCATAAGATTTCTTACCGGTAAAAATTAATATATTTTCAGGTTTTTCAATTTTTAATATTTCTGTTAAATTTGTTATTGCTCCTTTTTTAATAAACTCAATTTGATTCAAATTTTGCATAAAAAATTCTTTATTTTCAATAGGTCTTTCTTTTGGTCTTCCTAAATCTTTTCTTGCGCCGCACTTGACCTTGATCTCTAACAATGAAGTACATTTATTGTTTATAAATTCAGGTAAAATCGTTTCCAGATCTTTTTTATTTGATACAGAATAAGTTTTATCATATCCTGAGTATAAAACCAACTTATCAATTTGAGCATTATTTATCGCAGTGGGTTGTGCACCTACAGAATCATGTGCTTCATTATTAAAGATAATATGTTTGAAATTTTTTAATTTTTTTGAAGCATTAACAACAATAGCTCCCTGATGCATTAGAAGTGCTCCATCACCGTCAAAACAATAAATATTTCTTTCAGGATGTTCAATAGCTATTCCAAGAGCTATTGAACTGGAATGCCCCATTGAACCTACAGTTAAAAAATCTTGTTTGTGTTGTTGCCCCAATCTTTCTCTGGTTTCATAAACCTCTCTCGATATATGTCCAGTTGTTGATACAATTATGTCTTTTATATTCAGGTGTTTTATTATACATTCTATGGATTCTTCTCTCAGGAGCTCGTAATTATTAGTATATTTTAGTTCGTATTTTTCAAACGTTCCTTTCTTAATTATAAACGCGAAAGGCTTATTAGTTTCTCTCATATAAATAAAAGCTTGACTTATTAATGGTTTAGCTTCTTCAAAACTTTTGGGCAGTATATTGTATTTTATACCCATTGTATCAAGAAGTTTTTCTGTTAATTTTCCTTGTTTAATATGCTGTGGTTCATCTTTTTGCCCGGGTTCACCTCTCCATCCGATAATCATTAATAAAGGGATATTATAGACATCTTCATCTGTTAATGATAATAGAGGATTTACACAATTCCCAATTCCAGAATTTTGCATATATACCAATGCAGGGTTCCCGCTTGCTAAATAATGTCCGGCTGCGAGTGCGACAGCATTGCCTTCATTAGCTGTTATGGTGTGTTCCAATGGTGTGGTATTATCAGTAATATATGCACAAAAATCTTTTAACAAACTATCCGGAACACCGCAGAAACAATTTATATTATTTTCTTTTAATACATTAAAAAAATCTTGGACGTTCATTATTTTGCTCCCGGTATTAAAGTTATGATATCTTTTATTTTCATACAATATTCATCAGAGGCTTCTTTGCATCTATGGTTTCTCAAAATAGATTCCGCTGTTTTTACCATAGCGGGGTAAGCTGCCCTTAAAAGATGATTTGCATAAATTACAATATTTATATTATTTTCGAGTAATTCTTGTTCTGTTACCTGAGGATATGATGACGGAACGACAACAAGAGGTTTCCGGTTTGGTAATTGATTATATAAAGTTGTAAATTCTTTTATTTCATCAAAAGTTTTTGAGCGTGAATGAATCATAATACCATCAGCACCTGCATCAAGATATATTTTTGCTCTTGAAATCGCATCTTGAATACCTTGTTCAAGTATTAAACTTTCAATTCGTGCGATTATCATAAAATCATCACTTATTTGAGCTTGTTTACCAGCATTAATTTTTTGGGCAAAATCCTCCGGAGAATCTTGCTCTTGAAAGACTTCTGTTCCAAATAAAGAATTTTTCTTTAATCCAACTTTATCTTCAATAATAATAGCTGACACTCCCAGCCTTTCCAAAGTTTTTACAGTAAATACAAAATGCTCTTGCGGTCCGCCGTTATCTCCATCATAAATAATTGGTTTTGTTGTTACTTCTAATATGTCATTTAAAGTTTCCATTCTCGATGTTGTATCCAGATAGCCAATATCCGGTTTACCCTTTGCAGCAGATTGGGTTAATGAAGATATCCAAATTCCATCAAATTCAATAGCTCTCCCAGCTTCGTTAATATTTGTATGTTCTACTATTAAGCCGGATAATCCATCATGAGCTTCACATATTGTGATGAGGTTTTTTGATTCCAAAAGCCTTCTTAATCTGTGGCACCGTATTTCCGGAGTTGTTCCCACTTCTTTAAGGGCTTTGTTTAATTTTGTAGAGGAAATACCTTCAGTATAAGGAATATCAATAACCTTGCCGTTCCATTGTGACATTATTTCAATAACTCTTTGTCTGGTTTGGGCTTGTATACCTGTTTTCCAGTCATCGCCATGCAGAACAAAATCTGGTTTTATTTTTAGTAAATTAGGTACATAATCTAAAGTTTCCTGCGGGATAACGGTTGTTACTCCTTTAACATTTTCTATGATTGTTTTCCTTTGTTCCCAGGTCATATATGGTAAACGTTTATAACTTGCAATAGCTCTGTCAGTTAGCAGTCCTATAATAAGTTCATCACCATTTTGCATAAGTTTTCTTGCTTCATTTATGATATTTAAGTGCCCGGGATGCAATAAATCTGCGCTCATTCCAATATAAATTTTTGTCATATAAGTATCCCCCTAACAATATTCTTTTAGATTTTCACGTATATAGTTTATTGAGTATTCATCTAATATATTTTTGTATATACCTATATTTTTAGAAGAAATTTCTGGTTTTAAACAGGTTTTAGGTTTTGTATGAAGAGTTTTATCTATATTTAAAAATTTCTCAATTTTGGATTTTGTATTATCATAATCTAAAATTAGATCTTCAAATCTAATCATCAGGAAATGATCATTTTTAATATTTAAATAAGGTTCAATAGTTGATTTATACCAATCAACAAAAGGTTCAGGTTCTTGTGGAATATAGTACAATTTTTTTCTAATGGCTTCCGCAAATACATCTAAAGGGTTTCTGTAAACAGCAATATTTTTAAATTCTCCAAAATATTCTATTAACTTATCAATATCTGTGCACCCGTTTGAAAAAACTTGATCAAGTAGTAAAAATTCCTTTGACTCTATTGTTTTTAAGAATTTTTCGATAAAATTATGAGCAAGCAATCTATATTCTTTTATAGATAATTTTTTAGGGAAGTATACCAAGATATCCTTTGTTCGGTCTTTGACAAAAGGTGCTGCTAAATTTATATATTTTTTTCTATAGATATTATTATGAGAATATTCTCTGTTGATACCGATATAATACTCGCTTTTTTGTCTATATGCGACTATGGAATCTATAAATTCCCAAACTAATTTCATGTACTCATCATTATATATACCACCTTTTTTATAACAGTATTCAGCGGAAGTAATGTACATTTTTATACGTAAGTCATTTAAATAAGGATAGAAAAATGTAAAACACTGTTCTAAATCTAAAACTCCTCCAAGGGTACTAAAAAATTCTATTTCCTGATTGCATTTTTGATTGTTACATTTACCGCTTTCCGGATCAGAAAATGCAATCGAGGTTATATTATCATATTCTGATAATAAATCTATAACCGCTCCAGAACCGCTGTATAAAAAACCTGTTACACAGATTAATTTTTTATAAACAGATTTTGGCTTTTTATATGGAACTGAATAATACGGTAGAAAAACCGGCATTCTTTTTTTTATAAAATTAATTGTTTTTTGAACAAAAGGTATTCTCATGGGTTATCCTTTCTTGCAATAATACCTAAAACTTAATAAACCTGATATCATCCTGAGCTTTTGCGTAATTCTGGGCATTTCCTATATCCAGCCAGTATCCGCGTATAGGGAAATGACTTACTTTTTTGCCTTTTGAAATTAATGTTTCCATCAAATCTGTTGAATCAAATTTTTCTTCTTCCGGAATATATTTAATCATATCTTTATTAATAAGATATATTCCTGCATTTGAATAATATGTAAAAGACGGTTTTTCAATCAAAGAGTTTATCTTTTTATCAGTTGTATCCAAAATTCCGTATGGAATATTAATTCTTATATTGAAGGTTGCAATAGACATATTATCCTTAAAATTTTTATAGTTTGTATAAAAGTCGTAGAAATCAATATTTGTTAAAATATCGGCATTCATAACCAGAATATCTTCATTTTTGAATTCTTTTACAAGTTTTACTGAGCCTATAGTACCCAAAGGCTTATTCTCTTCAATAAATTGTATATTTAAGCCGGAATAATTTTTGTTAATGTAATTTATTATCTGTTCTTTCATGTGATTAACAGAAATATAAATATTTTTTACACCATAACTTATAAGCCTATCAATATTATGTGCAATAATGGGTTTTCCGTTTAATTCAAGCAACGGTTTCGGTCTGTCGTTTGTATAAGGTTTTAACCTTATTCCCCGTCCGCCGGCCATAATGACTGCATCAACAGGAATCATTGCTTTGATGGTTCTTAAGTCGATGAATTCAATAAGTTTAAAATTTTTGTCCACAAGAGGAACCATTTTAAGATCCATCTCTTTGTACATATTTATTTTTTTATAATCAGCTCGGTCTTTGATAAATTTAAAATCTTTGTGCATTACCTCAGTAACCGAACAGGTAAGTGCTGTTCCGTTAACAAGTCCGCGGCGGATATCACCGTCTGTAAGAGACCCGATGATTCTTTCTTCGTTATTTACAATAAACAAGACAAGAGGATTGGTAATATCAAAACTATTTATCCTCTCAAGAGCGGTTTTTATTGTATCGGAATGTTTTATTATATGTTTTGAGTTATCCGACATTATTACTTTTCTCCGTGTTTTAAATTTTCAGGAATATCTATATTATAAAATACTTTGTGCAGTATATTTTGTAAATTATAATTCTTAATAATATTTACAATATTATTTGCGGTATTTTCTTTATAATATGGTGAATCTATATTTGAACAATCTTTCTTATAAGCAATAGATATTGCGTTTAAAATGTCACCTTTTTCAGGTTTGCAATTAATAATTGATTCACATTGCAAACGTCCTCTTTGCCGGTTGCCAATATTTACAGTAGGTTTATGAAAGGCCGGTACTTCATAAATTCCGCTTGATGAATTTCCAACTGCCATATCGACATATTTCAGACAGGATAAGTAGCGCTTCATACCTAAAGACTTATAAGCCTTAACGTTTCTATGCGCTTTTTCAAATTCAGTTATAAGTTCGAAAATTTCTTCGTTCCCTTCATCGGAATTTGGGCAGGTAATTATAATATTTGTATCTTTGAGTTCCTTTAATGCTTCCAATAATTCGTTAAACTGAATTTTTGCATTACCTTCCAAAGTAACGGGATGAAAAGTTACCAGAATATTTTTTTGTGCGAATTTGAAATCCATGGCTTTTTCCAGTTCTTCTTTGGAAAGGAGCGGTGCATTTTTTATATTTTCAATGGCTAAAGCACCAAAGTTGAATACTCTTTCGGGATTTTCTCCCAGTTGAATAACTCTTTTTCTAGATTCTTCGCAGCTTGTAAAATGCAAATGGCTCATTTTTGTTATGGAGTGTCTGATGGCTTCGTCAATAGCCCCTTCTGTAGTATCCCCGCCGTATAGATGTGCAATAGGTATATTATTAAGCATTGCGGCTTGAGCTACTCCCATAATTTCATATCTGTCTCCCAGAATTACTAATAAATCCGGACGGAGTTTCCTTAAAGCTTGATCAAATTTTTCAATACAAAGAGCCAGCGAGTGTGCCGGTGTCTTCTCAATTTCTATGTCAATTTTTTTTGTAACAGGGTATGTAATTTCTTTTATGGTATTCCCGAACTTTTCAGACAAATGGGTGCCTGTAACGATTAACTGAAGTTCTATAGCCGGATCTTCTTCCAGTTTTCCGATAAGCCGGCTCAGTATTCCGTATTCAGCCCTTGTAGATGTTACCAATGCTATTTTTCGCATATTAATTCATCCTCTGAGTAATTTTTATCAGAAATCTTTCCTATTATGTCATCCCATTTCATAGGTGAAATTCCGTTCCCCGGACGTTTTGTTGTAAGATTTTTTTCTGTAAAAATTTCTCCTTTTTTTATATTACATTTTGCAACAATAGATTTTCTTGCAATTGCAATATTTTTTAGTTCAGCCTGTTGAGGTTCTTTCTTCCCGTCTCCAAATGCTTTTTCCACATTTCTTATTGATTCAGCCATTTGTTTTAATTCATCGGGTTCAAGACTGGCCTTATGGTCAGGTCCTTCCATGTTTTTATCAAGCGTAAAATGTTTTTCAATTATTTCGGCCCCCAGGCTTACTGCCATAATTGGGATTTCTATTCCCTGCGTATGGTCTGAGTATCCTGTTGGCAGATTAAAAACTTTTTTCATTGTCAGCATTGCATTCATATTGACTGATTCATAAGGGCAAGGATATTCTGTTGTGCAATGCAAGAGCTTTACCTTACAATCTTTTAGAACTTTAAGGGCCTCTTGAATTTCTTCAAGGGTTGCCATACCTGTTGATAAAATAACATCTTTTTTATAGGAATTGATTTTCCTTAAATACGGAAGATTTGTTATTTCACCGGATGGAATTTTAAAGATGCTCATCCCGAGGTTATTCAAGAAATCGCAGCTTTCAAGGTCAAAAGGTGTTGATAAAAACATTAATCCTTTTTTCTCGGTATATTCTTTAAGTTCGGCAAAATCTTCAAAAGATAGCTGCAGTTTTTTTACCATATCTAACTGAGATTCATTACTACTTGTATTTGTAATTTGGTATTCAGCCTTTGGTGCAAATTTACTCATAACATTTTCTGCTATATATGTTTGGAATTTTACACAATCAACCCCCGCTTCATAAGCCTTGTCAACAAGCTTTTTGGCAATTGCCATGGAGCCGTTATGATTAACCCCTGCTTCTGCTATTATAAAAGTATGTTTTTTTTCCATAATATTCCTATCAAAATTTTATTCTTTATTCCCGACCTTTTGAGCAGGATTTCCCATTATATAACAATTATTTTTACAGCCTTTGTATATTGCACTTAGTGGTGCAATTATATTATTCCTTCCTATTTTACATTTCGGTAGTAAAATACTGCTCGTTCCGATACTGTTAAAATGTTCTATAGATACTCCACCTAAAATCTGAACATTTGGCGCTATAAAATTAAAATCTCCTATTTTAACATCATGTCCGATTAGGGTTTGATTATTAAATAAATTACATTTTCCTATTTCTATGTCAACAGTTAGGGTACAGTTTATAAAAATATTTCCTTCGCCATATTTTACTGTTGGATTAACTTGTGTCTTGTATAGAAGAGTATAAAAACTTCCACCTTTTGTTTTTATTTTTTCAAATATTTGTTGCCTCAATTCTACATTACCAGTGCAAATAATGAAATAGTCTCCTTCGCATATAGTGTAATCTTCCAATGATCCAAGATATAATGTTTCAATTTGCGGAATTTGCGGTACAAATCCGTCAACTCCTAAAACACCTTTAAAAGTGACACCATCTGTTAGAGAAAGGTAGTATATGCATTCTTTTAAAAACCCTTGGCCGCCCACTGCGATTATATTTTTCATTTATATGCTCCCGCAATCAATTGTATAAACTTGACCTGTAATCCATCTGGACTCTTCAGATAAAAGATACATTACAAAATTAGCGACATCTTCAGTTTTGCCATATCCCCAAGGATATTTATTAGTATGCCCTATTCTCATTTCCTCCAGTTTTTTAGTCATTTCTGTTTCTATATCACCTGGGCAAAGAGTATTAACTCTTATTTTTTGAGAACTTAGTTCTCTTGATATAACTTTAGCTGCAGCTATTAACGCTGCCTTACTGGAACTGTATGCTAACATTGCTTTTTCACAGGTTTTTGCAGCTATTGAGGAAATAAAAACAATACTTGCACCTTCTCCAACATTGCAGCGTTTATCAGAAAAGCCTTTTGTTAGCATAATTGGAACATAAAAATTTATATCAAATACTTCTTTAATACGTTTTGGGTCTAACATTCGCAACGGAGTAAAATCAATAATTCCTGCGCTGTGAACAATTCCCTTAAATTTGCCATATTTATCTTTTAAATTTTTAATATATTCCGGTAAATTAGTTATATCAGAGACCAAATCATTTATTTCAATAAAAATATTTTCCGGATAGCTGCATTGTTTTCTTATTGCAATCATTTTTGATTCATTTCTGGCTATAGCAACAATGGTAGCGCCGTTGTCGTTTAAGAGTTCGACAATTTTGGCGCCAATTCCAGAACTGGCTCCGGTTACAATATAAATATCATTCTTATTAAAGTTCTGCATTAAATCCCTGCTTTTTTTGCAATATCATTTACGGTTATAAAACTATTAATTTCTGTGATGTTAGATTGAACATTAAAATTTTTATCTAAAAATGCTATGGTAGCTATTTTAGATAAAGAATCCCATTCATATAAATCGTTTAAGACTGTATCAAAGTCAATATTTGTTTCTGTTTGCAAAACCTCAGCCAGACTTGATAAGAATTCGCTTTTATCCATAGTTTCTCCTTTATTCTATTATCTTTCTATTATACCAGAACAATAGATTTTATCAGTTTCAACAATAGCATTTGCCCAACTCAAGCCTACACCAAAACCACTAAGTAATAAACGGTTTTTTTGCGTTGATATTTCTTGTTTTAATGTATCTGATATGGCACAAGGAATTGATGCTCCACATTGATTTCCATATTTTGTTAAAGTTTGCATTGGAACTAGCTCTGTTGAAATATTCAACTTCCTAGCAATATTTTCAAGTATAAACTTATTTGCCTGATGTAATATAAACCAATTAATTTCTTCTTTTGCAATCTTTGAGAAATTCAATAAAGATTCAATTGACGGTGCAATTTTTTCCATTGTAAAATCAAAAATCCTACCGCCATCCATTTTAGCCTGATATTTATAGCTTCCATTTGTATAGAAGTCTGTCTGTTTAGGAATATTCCGAAATCCTCCATTTTGGCATATTAGTGCATCATAATGCTTGCCTGAAGAAAAAACATTAAAGTACATATTATTAGTATTTGTTTTTTCAATTAATGTAGCACTTCCGGCATCACCAAACACAGGAGCGGTGTGGTCAATAAACATATCTGAAAATTTAGAGAAAGTATCTCCCGTAAGAAGCAGGATTCTTTTTAATCCGGAGTTAATAAGCATTGCTGCTTGCATTAGTCCTATTATGTAACCTGAACAAGCTTGAGGTATATCCATTACTACACAATTTTCATTTAGCTTTAATCGTGAGTGAAGAGCATAAGAAGTTGCAGGCATTATATAGTCAGGTGTATAACTTATAAAAAGCAGCCCATCGATGGTATTTTTATCTATATTTAATTTACTAAGCAAATCTTTTGCTGCTTCATAACATAAATCTGATGTTGTTACATCAGTATCTGCAATTCTTCTTTTTAAAAATCCCGAAGATTTGATAACACGATCAATTCTTCTACTGTCTCCGTTATAAAGTTCCGGATCATCTAATAATGATTTCTCATTCTTAGGAACTATTGTTGATATTCCGCTTATTTTAGCATTTTTAAAAACAAATTCTGTCATCATTAAACCTTATTTGCAATCTAGTATATCTTTAATAGTGCTTCTAAGCAAATTTTATTTTTTATACCCTCACTCCGCTTGGAATATTTACAATTCTGTCTTCCAACCACTGTGCGTTGCTTAAATCACCATGTGCACAATTTTTATACATTTCAAGCTCTGTCATCAGCGTCCAAACAGGTCTTGTCATTACTCCGTTATCGTTAGTGTATGCTAAAAACTCATCCCGTTCTTTCCTGTTCTCAAGACGTATTGCCTGAAGCCAATAATTTGATCTGGCATTTTCGGGTCCCGAAACGAATCTTTCTTTAAAATACTTTTTATAAATTTCCGCAAGTTCTCTTTGACTTGAAAGAATTTTATCTATTTTTTCAAACTGTGCCAGACCTAAAGCCGCATTAAGATTTGGCATTCTATAGTTATATCCGACAGTATCATGTCTAAATTCCCACCTGTGCGGCATTTTAGCCTGAGTTGTCAGATGTTTTGCCCTATCGGCCAGTTTTTCGTCATTGAACAGCAGCATGCCGCCCCCGCCGGTTGTAATTGTTTTGTTTCCGTTAAAACTCATTGCGGCGGATTCTCCCCAGTTGCCCGTATGTATGCCCTTATAGAAACTTCCTATACTTTCCGCACAATCCTCAATTAGAATAACTCCGTATTTATCACAAATATTTTTTATTTCATCAATCCGGCATGGGTGTCCGAAGGTGTGCATTGGAATAACGGCTTTTATACCCCTGTTTTTCTTTAAAAAATCTTCCAGTTTTTCAGGGCTTAATCCCATTGTGTCTTTATCAACATCTACAAATACAGGTTCAGCACTACAGTATTTAATAGCGTTGGCCGTTGCAATAAAAGTCAGGGGCTGTGTGATAACTTTATCGCCAGGTTGTATCCCTGCAAGCACCATGCAGAGATGCAGCGCGTTCGTCCCGTTTACGCATGCTACTGCCCTCTTAACTCCGCAAAATTCAGCAATTTTGTTTTCGAAATCAATTACAAACTGTCCTACACTGGAAACAAATGTTGACTTTATACATTCTGTTGTGAGTTCTATCTCCCGATTATCAAAATACGGAGGATGAAGGGGCAAAACCTCTTCATCCTCTTTATTAAATACAGTTCTTATAAATTCCACATCTTCTTTAAAAGTCTTTAACATCATACCTTAGTTTCCACTTGCCATTCTTTTGTTTTTCAAACAATTCTTTATTGTATAATTTATCAACAATTGACCAGAATTCTTCTTTAGTATACCCCAAAAATTCACAAAAGTCTCTAACGCAAAGCGGATCTAAAAATGCATCATGTCTTTTAACAAGTTCAACAGCCTCTTCCCTTGTTATTAAGCCATATCTGACCATTCTTGAAGCATAGTCGGTTGCAACTTGGTGTCCGAATTTAGGATATTTTAGCCAAGGATGCACAAGATATGCTCTTGAATCTATTTGGTCAAAATCTTCTACGTGATGAGATCTTCTCCATTCATCGCTTAAATCTCTGAATCCGAATTTTTCTGCAATTTCCTTGTTTTTAAAGCTATTCCAAGGTATGAAATAGGATACATAGATAGGATCTATGGAATCCAAATCTCCATCACTCAATGCATTCGTCAAAAATAGCTCTTGTCTGGCAACTCCGGTTTCTCTTATTAGTTCATCAATATTCATGTCACTGGCTACACCGTTTTTCAGAATACCTCTTGCGCTGTATGTTTCTTCATCATCGCTTCCGCCATATTCATAACTTACATTTTCCCCGTATACAAGAAGCGGTGTGTTAAATTTTTTAGCCATCATTAACGGATAAGTATAGATAAGTCTGTCTATGTACCAGGTGGGTTTTCCGTATTTTTCAAAAGTGTAGCGCATTATCTTTTTTTGAGCTCTTATATTTGGCTTTAAACTTATCAGTTCGCATCCGAATGCTTCTGAAATATTCTTTAGATTATGTATTCCTGCTTCTGTCATCGGAAAATTATCTTCCACTGTAAAAAGAATAGGGTTCATTTTTAATTTATTCTTAAATAAATCAACCTGATAGTGAGAATCTTTACCGCCTGATACTGCAATTGCACAATCCCATCCGTCACCGTTCATCCCTCTGTACTTATCACAGAGAGCCTCAAGCTCTTTATATCTTTTATTCCAATCAACAGTTTTTCTGGCTTCATACTTTTGGCATGCTGAACAAACTCCTTCTTCATTAAAACTTATCCCCGGTCTTGTGTCCGGCATTACACATTTTTTGCAGAATTTCATCAGTACTTCCTTTCTCTTAAATAATATGCTTTAACCCTATAACTTCATTTGTATAAAATAAATAGGATATTTTACCTATTTTTTATGCGAAGATATATAAAATTTCTACGATGCAAATACCCTCTGTTTTAATCAAAAGAAATGATTACTTATAATTAAGATTTATTGACCTATACATCAATACATGTAAATTATACTTCCTAATATTTATTAAGCAAGCTTGCTAATATAATAAAATGGACAGGGGTACTGTAATTAAAATTTTTGCAAGTAATTTAAGGGCTGAACGAGCTAGAAAGCATTATTCTCAAGAATATCTGGCAGAAAAGGCAGGTATAACAACAGAATATTTAAACAGAATAGAGAGAGAAAGATTCAATCCGTCTATTGTCGTTGCAGCAGCCTTAGCAGAGGCATTAGAAGTGGATCTGAATACCTTACTGCCTATTAGTCAAGTTCTCTCTTATACGTTGTAGATATCTGCTTTATATTTCTTTAAATTATTTTTATCACTAAACCACTTAACAGTTTCTTCCAAGCCGCGTTTGATGTCATATTGCGGTTTGAAGCCTGTTAATTCCAGAATTTTTGAATTATCACACCACAGACGGTTAACCTCTGAATTTTTAGGTCTGATTCTCTGTTCATCAGTAACAAACTCTACGTCACTGTTCATAATTTCTTTAATCAGGTTTAGAGTATCTCCTATTGATATTTCAAAATTGGAACCAATGTTAATTTCTTCGCCTATAGCTTTATCGCAATTTGCAAGTGCAACAAATCCTGAACAAGTATCTTTAACATAATTAAAATCTCTTGTCGGTGTTGTATCACCTAGTTTAATCTGTTTTTTACCGGCTGCTATTTGGGTAATAATAGTCGGGATTACTGCTCTTGCGGATTGCCTTGGTCCGTAAGTATTAAAAGGCCGTGCTATAACAACCGGCAAATCAAAAGCATTATGAAAACTTTTTGCAATAGCATCCGCACCGATTTTTGTTGCAGAATACGGTGATTGCGGCTGCTTAGGGTGTTTTTCATCAATAGGGACATATTTTGCTGTTCCGTAAACTTCGCTGGTAGAAGTTATAATAACTTTTTCGACATTATTGTCAAGAGCAGCCTGACATACATTTAATGTTCCCTTTATATTTGTATCTACGTAGCTTTCAGGTGCAATATAAGAATACGGAATTGCTATTAATGCTGCTAAGTGAAAAATTATATCTACTCCTTTAGTAATGTGTCGTATATAATTGTTATCCCGAACATCGCCGCAAAGGACTTCTATATCGTTTTTACATTCAACATCTTCAAGCCAGCCCCAATTGTTAAAAGAATTGTATTGAGAGAGTGCTTTAACGTTTGCGCCTTCTTTGACAAGCTTTTCCGTTAAATGTGAACCTATAAAACCGTCAGCGCCGGTTATTAAAACAGTTTTATTTTTTAGCATTTTGTTTCCTCAACTTTCTTTTATCAATCAGTTCCAACCCCATAAAGTTCCCTTCATGTGGAGACTTTGCTTTATAGTATTTATAATCTTCGCCAAATGTTTCATTATAATATGCATAAGGATAGGTATTTTCTTTCGGTTTTGGTTTTAAATTTGGATTATCAATCAAAGCGTACAGTTCATCGTATGATTTTGCCTGATATGCGCAATCAAGATCTTCGTAAGGGGCTTTCCCCGCAAATATTGATACTTTACCCCAGTATGTTGCTTCAAATCCTGTAGTTGAATATGTTGTCACAACTTTATCACACGAATCCATCAAAGCATAAGTGTCAATTTTTTCATCCGGTTCAATAATTGTCAGGTTTTTAAACTTATCTTTAAATTTACGAATTTCTCTAATTTGTGTTGTATTGTTTTTCTTAGAAATGGTTAGATTCGGATGTATTCGTAAATAGAAATGCTTGTCAGAATCATCTTTGTAATGTTCAAAAAGATTCTCCAGCAGTTCATTTTCTGTTTTTGCAAAAGGATGTTTCCAACAATCAAATGCATATATTTCATCAATTGAAGAATTAAAAAATACTATATTTTGTTTATTAAAATCAAAATTTTCAGGCAAAAGATTTTTAACCTGATCTTTTGTAAAAGATTCTATGGCCTGAAATTTTCCGACTCTCCTGTTATGAAACCACTCTTCGGCAAGCTGATTTCTGTCGTCACCGGCTTCATTCCATAATGTTTTGATGTCTTTTTTAAGATTATCAAAGTCGTGGACGACAGTATTATTATAAATCCCCAATTTATTAATATTGGCGCCGACTTCATACGTAACATATGGAATTTTATTTGTTTCTGCAAAACTTACCAACGGATAAGTTATGGGGGTTCTGCCGGTAAAACAGTGGATTTCATCAAAATGAAATTCTTTATTATATTTAAAAATATTTTCCAGAATAATACATTCTATCTTAAAAATCTTTGCTAAATGTTTACCCCACTTTTTTAAACTGTAATCATAATCTCTGGTTATGGTCATTATAGAACTCACAGGGCTGAGACCTATATTATAGCCTTTGTAGTCATAGTGCAAAGCTTCATCTAAAGAACTGAATTTAGGGATTTGAGGGATATTTAATTTTTTTATTTTAAGAATATTTTCTTTTTTTAAACCCGTCATCTGGGCAATTTTATGACAAGGTTTCAAACATTTGCTGCAATAACCGATTTTAGAACAAGTCCCATACCAGCAATATCCTGGGAAATTACCATTGCAATCCAAAAGATAAACTTCATATTCCGGATTATCCAACAGTCTTTTTAGAATTTCGCCAAACATTCCCCAAGACTGCGGAGCGCGGGCATGACCGTATGTAAATAATATATTTTTCTTAACCATCTTATTTACTGCCCGCCTTCTTCTGATTCTATAATAGCTCGTATTTCCGGATACTTAGAAATAATTTTATTGTAAGCATCTTCCGTATCCATACCCTCTGAATTGCCTCTGGAATTAATATTACGAAGAGCAACTTGCTGCGTATCTTCAACAGATACTATGGAAAGGTTATATCCGTTAACAGTTTTCGTCTTTGTTCTCCCAAGAACAGACATTGCCCATAGCCAAACGTCATCATGGGTTGGAATTAATTCCATAAAAATTTCTTTGTCCTTAAAAATAGGAGAAAGTGAGTTTGGCGGATATAATACGGCGCCGTAGCCCATTAAAAGATTTTTAAAGGAGGGCTCGGAATAAGTATTTTCAAACATTTTATTAGTGGAACTTAACACAAAACGATTATTTTTGAACTCACCGCGCCAGGTTCTATTTGCGTGAATATATTCAGGAGCTTTTAAATAAGAAACAAGCAGGTCTTCAATCATATCATCCGTGTAATAAAAATCATCATCAAAAGTAATAATTATATCATCCGGATACTTTTGCATAGCCGGAACAAGTTTCTGATAGGAGCGCATATATTCACACCATTCTATGCTTAATCCAAAATTTTTTAATCTTAATAAACTATCCGGCAAATCTTTTTCCTTATTAGGGAATTCTTTTTCATTAAGCCAAAGTATTAACTTATCCGGCTTTATAGTTTGAGTTAACAGGTTTTCAATTGTGCAGTGAACTCTTTGTATTCTTCCCGGAAAAGATGTAAGTGAGACAATAATTTTAGGCTGTCTTTTTAATGTATTAAGCCCAAAATCTGTTGCAGACCTCTTGTCATAGTTTTTAACCTTATGCCGGACTTTAAAAAGAACTTTTCCGAATAAGAAAACAACATAATGAGCATCAATATCCCTGATGGAGAAAAGATTGTTAATTTTATCCTGTTTTTTTACCATTTCTATAATTCCGTTTTTTTGATTCAAATACTGAATTAATTCTACCATGAAATAAAGTTAAAAAATGTTTTCTTTGTAAAGTATAATCGAATTTTTTACAGATAGAATAATTTCTATTCTTAAAGGAGTAGAAGAAAATTTTACTAATGAGCAAATCTTAGTTTTACTAATAATAACCCCGCGTACTAATAATTCCGGAAAGCTCGTCTATCCGGAAATCCGCCGAACCACTGAGGGTGGTTCTCATCCTACCCCTTTAGCAAACAAAAAAGACTCCCTTTTGGGGAGTCTTAAAGAACTGGGCAGGGGTGGATTCGAACCACCGTACACTCGCGTGAACAGATTTACAGTCTGTCGCCTTTAGCCACTCGGCCACCTACCCTTATTTAGTTTTCAAAATCTTTTTATAAAATATGCCTTTGACGGGATTTGAACCCGTGGCCTCTCCCTTACCAAGGGAGTGCGCTACCCCTGCGCCACAAAGGCTTGTAGTTACCCATCGGTGGGTTACATCCGCCCTTTTCCAAATCTTAAGGTTTGCTTGTGCCGCCCTCATCCGATTCGGAGTGTTTTTTTGCCCTTGCTCCACCGGGGGATAAAAAGCCGGTAATAGGAATCGAACCTACAACCTACGGTTTACAAAACCGTTGCTCTACCGTTGAGCTATACCGGCAACAAAGTTAATGATATAAGAAACAAAATCTATTGTCAACTTTGACTTTCTGAAAATTATACTTATATATTTATTAACTCCATTAATCGGAGGATTTTATCAAAAATCATTAAAGTAACCCCGATAAACACCGATTAACATGGGAGTAATGAGGTAAAATATATGCAAATAAACGGCGGCGTAAGATTTTGTGAACAAGGTATGAAATCATCAATCCGAGCTATGCATCTTCAAAGTGAAGTGCTCGGCATGATTAATGAAAATGTTGCGGGTTTTGATAAAGTCGGTTTCCAAAGACGTGAACCTGTCGTATCCTCCTTTACCGAATATATAGGTGTCCACGGGCTTTCAAATACAATTGATGATGCCGTCGGCAGAATCATGGTTTCTAAAAATCCGCTTGATATAACTATGGCAAATAAAGGTTACTTCCAAATCCAAACTCCGGAAGGTGTTAAACTCACACGTGACGGTCGTTTCAAACTTGACAAAAACGGCAACCTCTTGGATCTTGAAGATCAGCCGGTGCTTTCCGATGCCGGTATGCCGATTAAGCTTCCCGTAGTTCCTGATAACCCGTCTCAGGTTGTTGTGAATACTAAAGGTAAAATAAGTGTTTGGGATAAAGCTTCCAACCAGCTTGTAGAAGCAGGCTATCTGGGTATTGTGGACGCAAACGGAATGGCGGTGCTTAACCCTGATGTTAAACAAGGATATAATGAACATTCTAACGTTGTTCTGCAAAATGAGTTTTTAGCCGTAAAACCTGTTGTAAGGAATTTTGAAGCAAACAGACAGATCTTTTTGATAGAAAGTTCCAATTTACAAAGAGTGATAAGCCAGTTAGGATCAACTTCATAGGAGGTCTAGAGAATGTATAATTTACAGGCAGTAATAAGAAAAAGTATAAATAATACAACAATGCAGTTTGAGAAACTGGGTTATCTTGCTAATAACCTGGCAAACTACAATACTATAGGTTATAAGACATCACGTTTTGAACAGATACTCCGTGAAGATGGATACGTTGACGGCGCAATAAGATGCAACGCGCTTCAGGGTTCAATTAGAGTAAGTAAAAATCCTTATGACATAGCTATTGAAGGTGAAGGTTATATTCCGGTAGTTTCTCCGGAAGGCGAAATTCAATATACCCGTGACGGCTCTCTTAAAAGAGGTGCTAACGGATATCTTATGACAGTGGATGACTGGATGGTCGGCGATGGAATTAAAATTCCTGCGAACTCTTACAAATTCGAAATTAAACCTAACGGTGACGTTATAAACTATGATACAGCAGGTTCTCTGCCTGAAAAAATCGGAACAATACCTATTGTTCAGTTTGATTCTCCTGAATCTCTTGAGCAGGGGCATAACAATAAAATGGTTATTACTGAAGAGTCCGGAAATCCGAGAATTGTTAAAGACGAACAGAACATCAGGCAGTATGCTACTGAGGCTTCCAATACCAATATCTATGATGAAATTAACGATCTAATGAGACTTAATACTTCAATGATTGCAAGTATGAACCTTATGAAAGTTGCTGATGATATGTACAACAAGGCAATTAACATAAGAGAATAGCGGGGTGTATAAATGTCATTCACAAGTTTAGATTCAATGGGTAAAACTTCTTTAATGCTGGATTTGATATCACAAAGACAGCGTGCTCTTGGTGCCAATATCGCTAACGTAGATACCCCGGGGTATGTCAGACGTGATATTGATTTTTCTCAATATCTGGGAAGTATGAACAGTCCTATTGAGACTAAACTCTCATCCGCTCTCGGCCCTTCCGGTGTTATAGAAGATCGGACAAATCAGGAAATAGATATAGCAGAAGAACTTGCGGAAATCCAAAAAAACTCTATTATGTATACAATGGCAACAAGACGCATGTCTAAAATTATTACCGAAATGAAAACGGTATTAAATGTAGGAAAGTAGGTTAATTATGAGTATTCTTGAATCAATTAACATAGGCTCAAACGCATTAAAAGCTCACGGATTAAGACTTGATATCCATGCTAAAAACATTGCGAACATAGATACTCCTAATTACGTGAGAAGAATTCCCGTACTTAATGCTTCCGAAGATATTTCATTCCATGGTTTAATGAATACAATGAAGAATGATGTTTTCGGCGTTGGTACTCTTCCTTATTTGCAGGGAGGTGTAGTGTTTAACGGTTGTGTAGAAGATCCGACGCTCGGGGAAAGAATTTATTCCCCTGGGCATCCGGATGCCGATGCTAACGGGTATATACGAGCATCCAATGTTAATGCCATGGTTGATATGGCAGATGCTATTATGGCTCAAAGGGCTTACGAGGCTAACCTTGCACTTATTAATATTTCCCGTTCAATGGCCTCAAGAGCAACGGAAATAGGTAACTCATAATATTCTCCTATTCTTATTTTTAATGTATAATTAAAAACAAACTGGAGTTTATTATGTTTAGAGATTTTAATGAAGTAATCTGTCTTGGTATGGGCGGATCTTACTCAGAAATTGCCAAAGATAAGCTTTTTAAAGCATATGATTTATACCTTTATCAAAGATCGTTAAGTTCTATAAAAGAATGTATTGATTATGTTGATGAAAATTGTAATGCTATAGCTGTTTTGCCTGTTGAAACAACTTATAAGGGAATTATAAGAGAAACAATAGATAATCTTATAATGACTAAGAATCAAAATATTCAGATTCTGGCAGAGACTATCGTGCCCGTTAACGACTGTATTCTTTCTAAAACGACTGAGTTTTACAGTTTGATGGGGTTAATAGCAAATCCAAATGCTCTTGCCAAATGTAAAAAATTTGTACGTGATGAAATGCCAAGACAACTAAGTATTGTTATGGCAGAAAATATGGATGAATCCGCAAGACTATTGAATAATTATAATTTAACATATTCAATAATAGGTACTCATAAAACTGCAGAACTGTATAATCTTAATATTTTAAGAGAACATATTGAAGATGATAAAAATAATAACAGAAGATTTATTGTAATAGGTGACGGCACGACAGAGCCTACGGGAAAAGATAAAACCAGTATTGTGCTTTTCCTTAATGACAGGCAGGGTGTTCTTCTTGATATTGTACAGGTTTTTGTAAAATATCATATCAATATTACTCAGATTAATTCTAAAATGATGAATAACAGATCAGAAGAACAGGCGGTGTTTATTGATTTTGACGGACATTGGAAAGATGAAATCGTCAAAAATCTTATTTCAGATCTCGAACCTTATTCAAAAAGTGTAAGGGTTATAGGATCATATACCGGATTTTAGACTGCAACAGATTTTTCATTCCTTTTTAAGAATTCAGTATAACTTTTCTGAAACTCTTCTTGTGCTGATTTGAGAGATTCCGGTGTGAATTTGAGTTCTGTTTTTGCTGCGCTTTTTGCAATTTCATCCCAGTACTCGGATTTAACTCCGAACATTTTTAAGATTTCGGACGGAAGTTTTCCGGCGGCTAAACTTATTTTAGCTAAGAACTTTGTTTCAAGTTTTTTTATGCTTTCATTTGTGTAGTCGGCTGCAAAATCAGCAGTTTTGTCCTGATACTCAAATGTTAATTTATCAAGCATTCTTTCATTGATGCCGCTATGGTCAAGTGCCCCTGTGAACATATCAAGGTTTTCCGTATATTTAAGCCCTGGAAATCTGCTGTTTGTTACATCAATTTTATAATAAGTTTTGTTAGACCATATATAACTTCCCTGAACATTTTTAGTGATTTCAGGTAAAATATTGGTGTATTTATCACCGGCATTATCAATAAGTTTTTTCATACCCTCAAGCTGTTTAAGTCTATGAGCCTTGTTGTCTCCAATTCTTATAAAAGGAGCTGTTTCCAAGGTTCTATAGATTTTACCATAATTTAGAATTTTTGCTTGAAAACTCGGGCTATTGGAATAGTTTGTAGTTGCTGTAATACTGTTAACGTTCATTCTTACTCCTTATATTTAGGGATGAATAGATTAAAACACATAATTATTTTTTTTGCTAGGTAGAAATTATTGGAGCGGATTCTCTTAGAAAATCCGCTCCTTATATTTTTTAATAACTTAACCTTCGGTGGTTTCAAATACAACTTCTTGAGGAGGTTCTTCGGTATTATGATTTTCCATTTCTTCCGGATTGGAAACTTTTTTAGAACGTTTTTTCTTAGGTTTAGGTGCCTCTTCTGTTTGTTCATCTTTTGTTTCATCTGTTTCGGAGGTTTCCGTCTCCTTATTTTCTTCAGAATTTTCAGAGTCTTCTATTTCTTCATTGTTTTCTTCTTCTTCTTCTTCTTCTTCTTCAGAATTTTCAATCTCTTCTGATTCTGTTTGAGAAGCTTTTATTGCTTCTTCAATTTCGTCTTCGTCTTTAGCCCGAATAACAGGAATAGATAGCATTAAAGCAACCTGTTCGCCTTCCTGCTCGAAATTGAGTTCAAGAAGTTCTTTATCCATTTCGAGATATTTAGAAAGAAGGTCAATTAATTCGCCTCTCATTTGTTCCAGAATTTTTGGAGTCAGGTTAGTTCTGTCCTGCATAAGAACAAGTTTAAGCCTGTTTGCGGCTACTGCTTTAGAAGGACCTTCCCCTTGTTCTTCCTGTGGTCTGAAAAACCTTGCTACTGTATTATAAATATCAGAGAAAAGTCCCATTTTACACCTTCGCTTTCAGTTTAGCAAACACATTTTTAATTTTAGCCATAAAGCCTTTTGGTTCGTCTAAGTCCAAAAACGGAACTTCTTCGCCGAGAATTCTTTGAGCTACGTTTCTGTAAGCTTTACCTGCCATAGAATTTTCATCATTAACAATAGGTTCACCTTTGTTTGTAGAAGTAATAATTCCTGTGTCTTCCGGAATTATACCGATGAGCGGGCAAGAAAGTATTTCTACAACATCATCAACACTCATCATATCATTTGATTTTATTAAGTTTGGACGAACTCTGTTTAGAAGCAGTTTGTAACTTTTTATTTCTTCTTTTGCTTCCAATAAGCCGATGATTCTGTCTGCGTCACGGATAGCGGACATTTCAGGAGTCGTAACAACGATTGCTTCGCTTGCACCTGCAACGGCGTTTTGGAACCCTTGTTCAATACCGGCAGGACAGTCGATAAGTACAAAATCATTCTTTTCTTTAAGTTTGTCGCATATGTCTTTTAACTGTTCTGCATTAACTGCGGATTTATCTCTTGTTTGGGCAGCAGCAAGGAGTGAAAGATTAGGATTCTTTTTATCCTTAACCAGAGCCTGTTTTAATTTGCAGCGTTCTTCTATAACATCAACTATTGTGTAAACAATTCTGTTTTCAAGACCCAGTAGTAAGTCTAAGTTTCTTAACCCGAGGTCTGTATCAATAAGCACAACTTTATAGCCTTCTTTAGCCAGGGCAGTCCCTATGTTTGCGCTTGTTGTTGTTTTTCCGACTCCGCCTTTACCGGAGGTTATTACTATTACTCGACCAGTCATTAATCTCTCCTTAACTTTTTATAAATAACAATTTTGCCTTCTTCAATTTGAGCTTCTTCCGGGGTAAACTCATTTGTTTTTTGAACATAAGGAACATTGAGAGTATCGTTTCTTCTTGCGTAAAGCCCGGCGATTCTCAATTGGATTGCGTTCAATTTTAATGCTCTTACTTTTGAAGAAATATTTCCTTTAGCTCCGGCGTGGGCGATTCCGCCTAAAATCCCCCAAACGGTAATATCTCCGTCTGCGATAATTTCGCTTCCCGGGTGGGCATCTCCTATTATAAGGATATTTCCTTCATAGGTTACGGTTTGTCCGGACCTAAGAGTTTGATTTATATAAAGAGTCGGAAGTGTTTTTGTATCAATAATATTTTCTTCCGCATCTTGAGGTAAAACATCTCCGGTATCAAGCAGGATATATTTGCTGGTTTCTTCATTTGAAATTAACCCTTCATTAACCGCAAGAGTTTCAAAGTCTGTCTCAAAGTTTTCTGAAGGAATGATCTCTGACAATTCATTGGCTGTTTGTTCCGTATATACGTCCTCGATGCCTTCCAGAGTGCTTATAGGTTCATTGCTTTGCTCTTCAGAGTTTGCTGTTGCAATATCAGCGTGAACCTCAACAGTTTTGCCTTCTTCAACTTCATCATGAACAGGAGGCTCTTCAACGGCATTTTCTTCTTTTACAACTACCGACTCTTCCTGCAAGTTGCTTGGTGAAGCGACATAAGATTCCATATCTGTGCTTTCGCCAACCTTAGAGACAATTATACCGAGGCTTACAGCTGCAGCATCAGTTTGCTCTGAGGAGGTGTCTATAAATGCGATTGAAGCATCCATTGATTCAATTAATGCTTTTATACTCAATAACTGAGATTGTTTCAGATCAAGACTTCCCAGTTTTAAACAAATCCGTTTTCCCTTAACTTCAGGGTGTTCCATTATAGAACTGAGCTCAAATACAAGCTGGGTGGTATTCATAGCATTGCTTAAGTCTATAATGAAGCCATTCTCAACAAAACCTTTTTCCATTTAATATACCCAATATAAACTACCACTGAAAAAAGGATATCCCAAAGATTTTTTCAATTCAATAAAGTGTATCGGATTGTAACGATTTTACTTTGTACTCATTGTTTTGCCAAAAAATAACCTCAGACCGCCGCCTCTTTTCTGAAGGGTGTTCCCGATACCTATAATAATATCATTGATGTTGTTTGTAATGATGTTAATATTCCTTATAACACAATTAACAAGATTAACACTTGTGTTATTAACCTTATCTGTTATACCTGTAATATTTTGGGTCGTGAGAACCAGATTTTCACTTGTTCTTTCTAAGTTATAAAGTGTTGAGGAAATAGAATTTCCTTTTATAGAGTCTTTTACTTCATAAGACATGTCTGAAAAATTTCTTGTTGCCACAGTCAGGTTATCTGCAGCTTCATTCAAGGACGGCTTTACATCAATTAAGATGGAATTTAGTGTATCAATCATTTCTGTAAGAGAATCAAAGGTTTTTCCGGCAGCTACTATTGTTCCGTTAAGATTTTCTTTTATTTCATCCAGTCCGCCGTTCTTTGCCTGATCTTGCAAATAAGTTTCAAAATTTATCCCTTTTTGCCCTTCTATCAAAGAGTTGCTCCTAAGGTTTGCAAGATACGGGCTGTTCGGGTATACAAGTTCGATATAATCTTTTTTATCCTTTCTTCTAATTATCGCATATGTGTTTTCAGGCAGTTTAAGATTTTTCAACCTTATTTTTAAATCTACTCTTGTAGATTGATAATCCGGTCCCGGGTAAACTTTAGAAGTATGTCCGAGTTTAAACCCTTTATAAAAAACCGGCAGACTTCCCTTAAAAGGCTCCAGTTCTTTAAAATCAACTGTTATACGAATTTGTCCCATTAAGTAGATTATGTAAATAATAAGTGCTGCTATGACTAAAATATAAATAAAAAATTCTTTCTTCATAAAAGAATTATTATTTTATTAATAAACAGAAAACATCCCTAAGAGGTTATATCTTATAGTCTATTATTTCCAGTTAGGAAAATAATAGACAACTATTGTATCTCCGGTTGAAATTTTTGCATGTCCGCCTTTGATAAAGTTAGTAAGTGATCCGGTAGGAGGAAGCGGGGTCAATGCCCACTTTAATGGCAGTACCCAATAAGTTCTGTTGCAGCCTGATTTTTTATAATCCGCAAGAATTCTTGATGATTTAAGATTTTGGAATTTAAAATCATCAAGATAGATGTAGTATGGAATTCCGTTCATTCCGCTGTCAACGACAAGTTTAATTTCTGCTGTTACGGGTTCTCCGCGTTTTACAATAAGCTTATCATTATGATAAACGTTTTTTATTGCTTTTAAGTTGATAATCTGTCCTTCCTTTGCGGAACCGTCTTTCGTTGAGATATCTGTTACTACACGAAGATAAATCGGAATCCTTTCCGTATCTGAAAAGTCATAGTCAGTAAACGTTTCAGGTTTATCAAATTTTCTTCCTGCCAAAAATTCATCAACAAGAAAATCTTTTTCGATTGCGGATACACTCAACGGAAAAATTATTAACGTAAAAAGTATAATCAATAACTTATTCATAATTTACCTTTTCGGAAGATTTACTTCTTATTTTAGATTCCAAAAGTTTTCTGTTATTAACAGAGTTGAGAAGAAAATTCTGATAAACAGGATTTTCTAAATAAGTATTATTTTCAAGAAAATACGGGTACTTTGTAAAAATGTACTCATATATATTTGCAAGTCTTTTCGAAGTTAGATTATGATTCGAGAATCTGTCAAAACGCCTTTGCGGGCAGGATTTGTTTATAAAAGTAATAAGTCCGAGAGGGTTGTATCCGGCTTTTACCATAAAATCAACCGCTCTTTTATCTGCTACCATTTCATATTTTTTAGGAGCCATTTTTACCTGCGCAGCACTGACCATTCCTCCCCATGCTCCGTCAAAAGATTTTAATGCGTCTGATATTTTTCTTGATAGTAATGCTGCAACTTCATCTTCGTATTCAACATACTTTAATGTATCATCATAAACAATAATCTGGCGTTTGGTAAGTTCAGGGACTCCTTTATATTTCTTATCATCTTTTGAGTAAGTAAAAACAATCCGCTTATCAATTTTATTTGAATTTAGAATCTTTACTCCAATATTACTAATTTGGTTTTGAATAGTAATTTCTTGTGTGATTTCTTCCTCGCTTGCAGCATAAACTCCGCAGTACATTGATAACATTGCTAGTAAAATAAAAATCTTTTTCAACATAACAGCTCCTTAAGTTATTATAACAGATTCCTATTTCTGGTAAAAGGTTCTAAAATATTTCTGCTAAAACCTTTCTTCTGTGCGGAATGTCTCGATGAATTGTTTCAAATAAAGATATAATAAAACTTTTGATTTCATCTTTTGAAGGTACTTTAGGTTTATATCCTATATAATATAAATCCATAGGCAGGGCTCCTTCTTTGTTTGGATACAAATAATTTAAATCAATTTTTTTTGCACCGTGCATATCATAGAAACGAATCCTTCTAATTGTATTGTAATTGTTTGGGTCAGGTTTTTCTACTTCTAAAAAACAGCCATCTTTATCAAGATAGTAGTCCCTCAGCATATCGAGAATTTCACCTCCAAAACCTTTTCCCTGACGGACTTTGAATATAGCAATATAATCCAGAAAAATATATTTTTCATTCTTGAAAATTAAACAGTATCCAACTGGAACTGAATTTTCTTCTGCAATAATAGCATCATAAATACCTTCATCAATTAGATCTGCAAAAGTTTGAAAAGACTTAAGTTCCGAAAGGGGAAATTGTTCCAGCATATCATGATATATGCCATGGAAATCTTCACTTTTGATTTTTCTAAAATTTAGCATAATTAATACATAGCAAAAATTTTTACTCTTGACAATAGTTAGATATCTAACTATAATACTTGTATTATGAATGATACCATTTCTGTGATAGCAAGAATACGAGAAGAGGCAAACAAGCTTATTTTGACCGAACTTGAAAGGGCTGGTTTATCTGGTATTGTTCCTTCTCACGGAGATATAATTGCAGTTTTGCTTGAAGAGAAAATATGTACAATGAAAACTCTTGCAGACAGAATTCACAGAACAAAAGCAACTTTAACGGTTTTGGTTGACAAGCTTGAGAAGCAGGGATTTTTAGCAAGGCAAAAATCTACAGAGGACAATCGGGTTGTTTATATAGCTCTAACTCCTAAAGGCAAGGCATTAAAACCTGTTTTTGAACAAATTTCTGCAAAGCTTAATAATAAGGCTTTTGAAGGAATTGAAAATAAAACTTTGGTGGAGCTGAATGTTTTATTAAAAAAAATATATAAAAATCTGCAGTAAAATTTTTTAACCAAATAGTTAGATGTCTAACTAAAAAGAAAGGAAGGTAATTATGAACACACTATTTAATTTGGCAGATGAATCAAAACAACTTGAAAACAAAATTGTGGGGGACAATTTTTCAATGATTGATCTTGGGGGTCTGGAAAGTCTTAAGGATTATGTATGTGAAAACAGGGATTTAAATCTTAAAAATACAGGTAAAGTATTTATTCATGAACTGTTAGGACTAACAGGCTCTGAAATTTCGCTTAATTATATTCCTGCAGGAAGTAAGGCATCTTTCAGTCATAAACATAAAGAAAATGAGGAAGTCTATATGGTGTTAAAAGGCGAAGGTTTAATGGAAATTGACGGTAAAATATTAAAGATAAAAGCAGGTTTCGTGGTTAAAGTTTCTCCGGCTGCTGTAAGAAAAATTGAAAGCACGGAAGGCTCTGATTTGGTTGTTGTGATTATTCAGACCAGAGCAGGATCGTTAGAACAATTTACGCTTGATGATGCAGAAATTGTTTAATTAATTTAACGGAGTGAAAATTTATTTTCACTCCGTTTTTAACAAAATTATTTCCTTATTGCTTGGTCTTGGCTCTTATGTTCAGTTTTTGTGCGGGTAGTATATAATTAAGTAAGAGTTTTTTTATATTCAAAAATAACTTTGTAAAGAAAAATTTTGCTAGTAATATTTTTTCTTTTCGGGTTTAATTATACTATTAGAGGATAAATACTTGTAAATTATAAGGAGGGAAGATGGAAAGTACTCTTAATAGGGAAATTGGAATATCAACTCATTATTACAACACGGACTTCTCCAGAGCGGAAGATGTTATGGCTGAAGTTATCAACTCTTTTTCTAAAAGAGCTAATCAACCGGGACAATTTTTGAACTGGGTTGGACTTCCGGATGTACAGTTGAAGCGGGTTGATGAAATTTATGAAATGGCTGAAAATTTCAAAAATCAAACAGGTGCAAAATTTTTAAGCGTGTTTGGTATTGGCGGTTCTAAACATACTGTTGAACATATGTTAGGCATCAACGGTTTAAATATTAATAAGGATAAAATCCTCTTTTTCTCAGATGTAGATTCTGTGAGCTTGAACAGATATCTTTTCAGACTTGACAACGATGTTACAAAATCAAATTATATGATCGCATCAAAATCGGGTTCAACCTTTGAGACAAAAGACGGATTTTTAAAGATTAAACAATTATTGGAAAAGGCATATCAAGAGAAAGGTTTTAGCCAAACTGAAGCAGCTCAAAAAGCATCAAGACACTTTATTGCAGTTACCGATAAAAATGCTGCGGGAAGTGAATTGAGAAGAACTTCAGATTCAGAAGACTGGTTAGGAAAGTTATATATTCATGATGATGTTGGGGGCAGATTCTCTGCACTTGACGATCACAGTTTATTTACTCTGGCTTATGCAGGTATGAGAAAAGAAGATATGATAGAGTTGTTGAATGCTGCTAAACAAGTTTCCGAAAATGCTATGATTGCTGATATTAAGATAAATGATTCATATGCTCAAGCTGCATTTTGGGTAACAGCAAGGCTGAACGGCATTTCAGCATCAGTACATGAATACATGGGCTCAATGTTTGAAGATACTGTTAACTGGCATTCACAAATGCAAAATGAATCTGTAAAAGATACTCTTAAACAGATTGCAAAAGTTCCTGATGCAATGCATCATAGTGCCGAAGCTCACTTTAATCCTGCAAACAAGTATGCTTTTGCACTTACAACTCCTGTTGATAATGGTATTTCTAAAGAAAATGCTAATGGATATATAGGAGCTTTGGATAAATCTTATTCTAACGCAGGACCGTTCTTTAATGAATCTGTAGCAACTGCTAAGTATGGCTTGACACCTGCTGCGGCAGGCGCAATGACTCAATCAAGAGCGTTTTCTACCGTTTATCAGGAAATGATCGAAAAAGCTATTAATAAAGAACCTCTTCCGGAAGTTCTTGCCAGTGTTTTGCAGCCTCATGTTGAAGTTTATAAGAAAAACTTGAAACCTCAGCCGGGAGAACCTGATGTTGTGGTAGCAGGCAGATTTTCATAATTAACTTTTATAGAGGAGGAATAAGATTTATCTTATTCCTCCTCTTCTTTATATCTCAAAATAAAAGGATGTGATTTATTATTTATCACATCCTTTTTAAATGGTTGCGGGAGCTGGATTTGAACCAACGACCTTCGGGTTATGAGCCCGACGAGCTACCAGACTGCTCCATCCCGCGATATTTTGTTTTGGGATTCTGACAACTACCGTTATCATTTACCCCCACCCCATTATTAAACGCTAAAAAACAAAAATCAAGTTTTGCTGGCTGATATTATATGATTATTAAGTTTTGTAACAATATATATAAAGTATTGCAATTTTATTTCCGATAAATACTTTATATATATGTAAATACGAAATACACACACAACCTTTCATACAACCTACACACTAACCTTCTACACACATGAGGAATTATTAAAAAAGATTCCGAACCTTTCTTTCTGAGAAAGGTTTTTTCTTATGTGGATTTATAAAATATCCAGCGGATCTACGTCTATTGCAAGTTTAATGTCTTTAGGAAGTGTAATTTTGTCTAAGAATCTTGAAACAAAATCGTGTCCCTTTTGTGAAAGTTTGTTTTTAATAAGTATTTGGAACCTGTAGTATCCGTTAATTTTTGCTATGATACAAGGTGTCGGACCGAGAGTTTCCAAATATTCAGTGAACCCGAATTTTTCAGTCATTGTATTTAGTCTTAAAGCTATTTCCATTGCCGATTTTTCAGCCCTGTAATTATTCAGCGAGGATAAAATTAGTCTGATAATCTGGCTGAATGGCGGATAGTCAAATTCTTGCCGGGCTTTAATTTCTGTTTCAAAGAATTTTTCATAATTCTGTGATTTAGCGGTCTGGAAGGCGTAATAATCCGGATTATATGTCTGGAATAAAACCTTACCTTTATATTCACCTCTGCCCGCTCTTCCCGCAACTTGGGTTAACAGCTGGAATCCTCTTTCAGATGCACGGAAATCAGGAACCGAAAATCCTGTATCAGCACTTATTACCCCGACCAGAGTTACGTTAGGATTGTCTAACCCTTTAGCTATCATCTGGGTTCCGACAAGCACATCGATTTCGCCCTTTTGGAACTTGTTTAAAAGTTCAATATGAGCGTTTTTCTTAGTTAAAATATCACTGTCAATTCTTTCTACCCTATAATCAGGGAAAAGTTCTTTTACAAGCACCTCAATTTTCTGGGTGCCGCTTCCTGAATTTGAAAGGGCATCGCTTCCGCAAACAGGGCAGTAGTCAGGAAAACTCATTTCTTTGCTGCAATAGTGGCATTTAAGTTTTTTTATTGAAGAGTGCCATACCATAGGGATAGAACAATCAGGACATTCAATTACCGTACCGCAGGATTTACACTGTGTATATGTTGAATAGCCGCGCCGGTTCATTAGCAGGATAGCCTGTTTACCGTTTTCAACGGCATCTTTAATCTCTGTTTGCAGAGGTTTAGAGATAATCCCTCTGTAAGCCGCTTTTCCGTATTCCTGCATATTAATGACTTCAGGTTTTGCAAGCGGTGCGTTATTATACCGTTTCAACATCTGGAATAAGTTATTATTGTTCAGTGCGTAATAATAGGTTGAAACATCCGGAGTAGCTGAGCCCAGCAGAAGCGGAGCTTGGTGGAATTGGGCAAGGCGCCGCGCTATGACGCGCGCGTCATAGCGCGGCGCAGGGTTTGTCTGCTTATAGGCTCCTTCGTGCTCTTCGTCTATTATGATTAAACCTATATTCTGCAGCGGTGCAAAAACGGCTGAACGTGCGCCTGCAAGGATTTTAATTTCGTTATTATACAACCTTTGCCATACATCGTATTTTTCGCCGTCTGAAATACTGCTGTGCCAGATTGCAACATCTTTTATCCCGAACTTTCGCGCAAGGCGTTTTGTCAGCTGGGATGCAAGCGCAATTTCCGGCGCAAGAAACAGGACATTTTTACCGGAATCTATTACATCTTTGATTAGTTTGAAATAAACTTCGGTTTTTCCGGAGGCGGTTACACCGTGAAGCAAAATCGGGTTCTGGGAGCGCATTTTTGACTTAATGCCTTCATAGACTTCCTGTTGTACCGGTGAAAGTTCATATAGCGGCTCAATTTCTACATCTTTAAATATAGTAAGCGGATTTCTGTAAATATATTCAAGTTCAAATTTTACATAGCCGAGATCTGCGAGCTTTTTCATTGTGGCTCGTGTTGTTTTAGCTTTTTCTTCAAAGTATGTAAGAGAAATTTTACCTTCTGTTTTCAGGAGTTCAAGAATTTCTTTTTGTCTTTTGGTTAAACCTGTAAAGTCGTCTTTAATAAGAGTTACTGACTGTTCTGTTTTTGAATTCTTTTCAATGAGTTTCATCGGGATTGCCGCATTGAGTACGGTAACAAAATCTGTGCAGTAATAATTTGCAACCCATTCGAGAAGTTTCAGGTATTTTATTGAAAATAAAGGAGTCGGATCAAGAATTCTATTAATTCTTTTTGCTTTGATACCTTCCGGAAGATAGTCTGAAAAACCGACCACAAAAGCATTAATAAGTCCCTGCCGTCCGAACGGTACAAGAACGGCCTGCCCGATTTGGATGGTTTCGGACATTTCATCCGGTATCAGGTAGCTGAATGTTTTTACTCCAAGCCCTTTGATATTTACTAAAACTAATGCGTATTTCATTAGTTTCTATTATATATTAAAAACTTAAAGATTGCTGTTAATAATTCTATCTATACAAGCTTTGGGCGAGTAGCTCCATTCTCTGGCAGAGATTCTTGAAACTTTCATTCCTGTGCGCTCAAGAATTGCCTGCTTTTTCATATTTGATACGCGGGATTGGATTTTATCTTCCACTCCGTCGCATTCTATAATGAATCTGTCATCTACAAGCAGGTCTGCGCTCAGCCCTGCAATTTCTTCTCCGCAGACTACTTTGTGGCCGATTTCTCTGAATGCTTGAGCGACTTCTTTTTCAAAAGAGTTTTTATAAATATTTTCATCAAAATCATCTGAATTAATCAAAGAATATCTGTTTTCATATTCTTCAATATAGCCAAAGTAGCTTCTTAGAAGTCCTTCCGGAAGCTCGCGCGGATTTTTGGAGATAAAGTTAATGCATTTATACCGTGCTCTTGTAATAGCAACGTTAAACAGATTCGGTTTTTGTAAAAATACAAGACTTTGCGGGAAACTGTTCGGGGCATAAGCCCAGGATATAAGCATTATGTCTCTTTCATCACCCTGGAATGTGTGAGCGGTACCGATTTCTATCTGGTGTTTTTCCATCATGTGTTCTGAAATGACCTTTGCTACAGATATTTTAAGCTGTTCAACCTGAGCTCTGAAAGGTGAAATTATACCGATACTAACAGGATTATCAGGGTTTTTCCTTTCATCTTCTATAATTATTTCATGGAGTTTTTTTACAAGTGCTTCTATTTCCGGCAGATTTCTTGTAGCATCGACATCGATTTTGCCATCAGGAACAACAATTGCTTCAAGTACTTTTGAAGAATTATCGTTTCTTCTCATAACTTTGATTCTTCCGCCGTAAAATTCTTTGTTAGAGAAGTTTATAACCGGAGGCAAGCTTCTAAAATGCTCATCTAAAAGCACCGGATGAGTGGAATAGTAATTTGCAAGATCAAACATTGAATTTGTTCTGAATCTCCACATAAGCTGGTATCTGTCAGAGATTCCGTACTGGCTCATAAAGGACTGTTCTTTTGCTTTTTCCAGGAAGGAAAGGTGCGGCAGCTGTTTGTCGTCACCGACTATAACAGCTTTTTTAGCTCTGAAAAGAATTGGGAAACAGCTTGCAATATCGCATTGAGACGCCTCATCTATAATTACTACATCAAATAATCCCGGCTTAAGCGGAAGCGAACCGGAGACCGCGTAAGTAGTTACACACCAGCAAGGAAAAGCTTCAAGAAGCGGTTTGAAATCTTCTGTTTCAAGAAGTCTGTTTTGAAGATTTTGCCTTCTTTCAACCAGAGATTTTGAGTGGACAAAAAGACGCTGCCTTTTTATTGAATCTCTGAGTAATCCTTTTAATGCCTCTCTGCGTTTGGTTTTAAGTATATCTGTTGCAAGACGCTTTTGTTTTTTTCGCATATTTCTTATCTGTTCGGAAAGAATATGAACATTTCCTATTGTTTGGATTTCTGTTTCAATCATTCTTGCTTTGCATATTAATTTAGCGAATTCCAATTCTGTCTTTAAAATCATAAGATTTTCATTATTCACATCAAAATTAGAGACCTTTAAGATTTTCTTTAATTTACCAACAGCGGAACTGTTTTTTATTCCTGCCCAGAAGCCGGCTTTTTCAATATTTCCTGTAAGCGTTGTTATGATTTCTTCAATTGATTTAATCTCATCAGCTTTGAGTGTTGATTTTATAAACTGATGATTTTGATGCATAGGCTCTTGGAGTTTAATTTCTTCATTTACGCTATTCCAGTCTCCTTCAAGTTTAATAATCTTTTCAGCTTTACCTTCCAGATCACTGATTGCTTTCAACAGGTTTTCCATATCGGAAGTGTCGCAAAGAATAGAATTCTCCACTCCTTCATCAAGATCCGCTTTACCTGCGAGAAGATCCTGCAGCTGCATTGAAAGTTCTCTTTGGTAGTTAAGTCTGCCGGCTCTCAGTGCAAGGAAAGGTGCGCCCAGTTCGTTAAGTCTTTCTGCCACAACATCTACTGCTTTATCCATACGGGATGCGACGAGGACTGTTTTCCCGTTTGCGATAAGATGGGCTGCAAGATTAACGATTGTTTGTGATTTACCGGTTCCAGGAGGTCCGAAAACGGAAACCAGTTTGGTATTTTCAACATTCTTTATAACATTTAATTGAGCATCCGATAGTGATAACGGGGTTACCGGAAAGAAATCCGCAAGAGTCTTTTGCTGTGTATCTACAGGTTTTGACTGGGTGTATTCTTCATTTATTATGTTTAAAACGGTTTCTCTGTAAACACCGCTCGGTTTTTCCGCAATCTGGGTGAGTTCGTGCAAAACACCTGCCGTTACTGACGGACGTTTGGTTAATATTATTGCACACTGATTGGTAAGATGAATTTTTTCATAAGAGGCGGATGCTTTTTTAGATGATTCTTCCTCTTCTTCAATAATTTCATCAATATTATCCGCGGTTATTTTTTCATTATAAAAATCTTTTGTTACATTATCTTCTTTAACATCCATTTCGTGATTGAGTGAAATATCAATATCAGGAATGATTGATTTTAAGGTTGTCAAAAAGATATCCATTTTTTCCTGTGTAATAGGAACAGACGGAACTACATCCAGTAACCCCTCAAGAAGCTGTTCTGTTTCATCTTCATCATCGCTTTTTTTCATCAAAGCAGTAAGAGCTCCGGTATTAAGTGAGATAAATTCATCCGTCAGCATGCAATTTATATTTACTCCGTTGCGCTCTAACCGGCATGGAGAGTACAAAAGCGGAGTTAAAAACTCGTTTTTTCTTCCGGATTTTGTTTTTCCGACCAAAAATAAATATCCGTAGATAAGGTATTTGTCTTTTTGGCTTGTTTCTGACTGAATCATTAATTCAGTGAGTTTAGGGTCTGAGCCTTCAAGTCTTAAGTATTCAAGTCCCTGAGTGAAGAGAGTGTCTTCCTCATTGAGAAAAATCCACTTGTTATCTCGATCTGCTTTTAGGTTTCTAAATGTTGAGCTTTTTACTTCTTCCCTTACGCAATCGTGTAGATATTGGCTCAATTTCTTTATAAAACTGTTATTAAATGCAGAATTAATCGCTCTTGTAGCTTCCTGAAGCATACTCTCTCCTCATATGTACTTATATCGACTTAATTGTACCATAGTTTAAAGAGAAAAAAAAGCGGAAATTCTATGTTCCGCTTTTTATATATTATTCTGACAGTTTGTCTCCAATCTTGTCTCCGATAGCTCCGCCAACGGCACCTCCTCCTACCATTAAAGCTGTTGCAGCTAAAACGGGAAGCGAAAACCCGGCCGTAACTAAAGAAATTCCCAGAGCAAGAAAAGTCCCGAAAAATCCTGCTCCAGCTCCAATGACAGTACCTTTACCTCAATTACTTATTTTTATTTGAATTATTCATTTTGTCTTCCATTGCATCGCCGGCGGCAGCTCCTAAGAAACTTCCCAGAAAAAGGAGCATTCCGGTTACAGATAAAGGACATTGAAAAAGATCAGTTAGTAATCCTGTAAAAAAGGTTGCCAGGATTCCTGTGCTTGCGCCGAGAAAGGCTCCTTTTCCGGTTCCTTGAAAAGCAGGAGAAGTATTCTGTGTGCTATTTCGTGTCCTTGCATAAGAACTTTGTATTCTAGGTGTGACAGCAGAAATTCTCATTTTTATATCCCTAAAATTTTTCAAAATTGTACCATAATTTTATCTTTATTACAACTTTTTTTATCTTAAAAATTGTGCTAGTATAGAGCTATGAATTTGAGGGTTTTAGTTTTATTATTAACATTTTTAACTATAGCAGGCAGCTGCTATGCGGAGCCTGCTGTTCAAGGCGGGGCGCAGCCTGCGGCTGCGCCCCCGGTAACAGTTCCTCAAAATATCAAATTTGAAGACTGTACAAAAATGTTTGCGGTTAATAAAGATAAATTATTTTACCTGACATTAGGTGCAATTA
>CALVCR010000052.1 GCA_944326125.1 Candidatus Gastranaerophilales bacterium
TACGCCTCGGAGACGGAGATAATAGAATCTCAGTCATCGGGAATAATAACAGCGTAACATCCGGCGTAGGCGAAAATATAGTCGGTGTAGACGGAGATAGTAATATCTTAAATATATCTAATGCATCCGAAACAGTAAATGTAATAGGCGATAGTAATAACGTAACAATAACCGAAGGAGAACATAGCTTAAACCTGAGAGGGAATAATAATAGTTATACAAGTACAGCCGGAAATAAAGAAATAGAAGTAACCGGAAATACAAATACAATCACCACGGGAGACGGGGATGATTACTTTGATGTGTATGGAAATAATAATACAATAACCACAAGCGGCGGAAATAATGAAACAATAATCGAAGGAAATAATAATAACTATCAAGGTGGAGCAGGAATAGATGATATTACGTTAAGGGGAGATAACAACCGGGCAAACGGCGGGGAATCAAATGATATATACATGATCTCAAGCGGAAGTAATAACGTAATAGACGGCGAAGACGGCGAAAGAAATACCATGATAAACAACGGGAAGAATACCCAATTTAATAATGTGGTGGATATAACCCCGAGACCGTTTGAGCTGCGACTCAAGATAGATTTGGGAACGGGAAGCAGTTCGTATTTGGATATAAGTATAAGCTTTAACTTGTTTGATTTTAACGTGGACTTTTTAACGGAACGCGGGAGAGCAACAAATTTAGAAAAGATAGATGAGTTAATCAAGACAGTAGATGAGCAGATAATCAAGATAGGCAGTACGATAAACAGATTGGAGAGTATCTTAGAGAGCCATGCAATTCAGTTGGAGAACCTTACTTCGACACGTTCGACATTGAGGGATGCGGATGTAGCGGAGGAGAGTTCAGATTTAATCCGCTATCAGATATTACAGGAGGCGAGTGCGACGTTGGCATCCACGACACGAAATACCAATATGGAATTCTTGCTCGGGATGATAAATAGCTTATCGTGATTTGTGAATCGTGAGCCGTGAATCGGAGTTTTAGGTGTTTAAGATTGTTCTTTTCCCTGTGAGGAGAGATCGTTCCTTCGTTATTCCTACTCTCTACTTTCTACATTTCTCCCCCTTTATTTACCCACCCTATTTACCCCCTCTATTTACCCCTCCTCTTTTCAATCATGAAGAATTCGGCTATAATCTTTTTAGAGGTTAAGATTGATGAATAAACGTCCGGTGTATGCAGGGAGTTTTTATCCTGAAAAACCAGAAGAGCTTACAAACTTGCTTAATTCATATAAGCAGGATTTAAAAGACGGGTATAAAAGTAAAGCTATAATTGTTCCTCATGCAGGAATAATGTATTCGGGCTATGCTGCAATGGCAGGGTTTCAACATCTTGAACTCAGTGAAAATATTTTTATTATTGCGCCTTCACATCATGAGTCTTTTATTAATATTGCGCTACCTGAGTATACATATTTTGATACCCCGTTAGGAAGTGTAGAAGTAAATAATCGTTTAATAAAAGATATTGCAGAAAAGTTCCCGTGTTTAATATCAAATGAGGTTTTTGATAAAGAACATTCAATTGAAGTTCAGCTGCCGTTTATTCAAAATCTTTTTTGTCCTCAGGTTCAGAGTGCCATAGATTTTGTAAAAGGTTTGAAAAAAATGGGCCGTAAGTTGAGGATAATTCCGGTACTTGTCGGCGATTGCGACTATAGACTTATATCAGATCTTATTTCTACATATTGGGAAAATTCTTCTTTTGTAATATCTTCTGATTTGAGTCATTATTATACTCAGCAGGAATGCCGGCAGATTGATACTTATACAGCTACAATTATTGAAACGGGTAAGATAGAGTTTATGCAAAGAGAACAGGCTTGCGGACTTACCGGAATTATGGGGCTTGTAGATTTTGCTAATAATAATGATTGTTCAATGATTAGAATAATGATGTATAATTCCGGAGATATAAGCAAAGAAACTGATAAAGTTGTTGGATATGGTTCTTGGTTTATGTATACAGATTCAAGAAATGATTTTATAGAGCAGTACTGCACAAAGTATATTTTAAAAGCAGTAAGAGAGTCTATAAGTTCGGCTTTAAGAGGAGAAGAGTATATTCCGAGAGAAATTCCGCCTGTTTTAACAGAATATGGTGCATCTTTTGTTACTTTAAAAATCAAAAATGAGTTAAGAGGGTGTATAGGTTCAGTTTATCCAACTAAACCTTTGATCTTGGATTTAATTGATAATGCTAAGAATTCAGCATTCAACGATCCGAGATTTACTCAACTTACCGAAGATGAGTTTAATGAAGTACAAATTTCAGTTTCAATTCTTTCTGCAATAGAGCGGATTAAGTTTAAGGACGAAAGGGATCTTTTATCAAAAATTTATCCTCACGGGGTTATTATTGCAGAGAGGGATAGAAGGGCTGTGTATCTTCCTGTTGTGTGGGAACAGCTTCCTGACAGAGAAGTTTTCTTAAAATCTTTAAAAGAAAAGGCAGGACTTCCTCCGGATTATTTTTCAAGAACATTAGAAGCATACAAATTTGATGCTATTTATATTTCTTAACGGAACCATTTTCTACCGAATATATTTTAACATCTTTTAGAAATTCTTCTTCAAACAGCAGTGTGTCAACTGACGTTATAATTGTTTGTACGTCAGAGTCTATAGATTTTAAAAGATAATTCTGTCGTGTTTCGTCAAGTTCGGCAAGCACGTCATCCAGGAGCAGAATTGGTGAGAACCCTGTTTTTTGTTTGATAATTTCCAGTTCTCCGAGTTTAAGCGCCAGAACCAATGTCCGCTGCTGTCCTTGAGAAGCAAATTTTACGGCATCCATGCCGTTTATTGTGAATATAATATCATCTCTGTGCGGACCTACACAGGCTTGTTTTCTTCCGAATTCTTCAGAACGGCGTTTCTTTAACTCTTCTTTTAAGTAAGCGCAAATTCCTTCTATTTCAGATTCCGGACAAGTATATGATAAGGCAAAATTCTCGCTGTCACTGATTACTCTATGCTTTTGGGAAGAAATAGCTTCTATTTCTTTGAGGAATTTTTTTCTTAGAAATATTATATTTGCTCCCGTTATTACGAGCTGTTCGTTGTAGATATCAAGAAGAGTTTCGTCTATGTAGTCTGATTTTAGCAGATTATTTTTTTGAATTCTGATTTTTTCAAATTTCGATAATCTTTCATCATATGCTGGATAAATTTGAGAAATAGCTCTGTCTAGCCAATCTCTTCTGTCCTGCGGAGCTCCTCTTAAGAGTAATAAATCTTTTGTTGAAAAAAGTACAGTTTTTACACTAAGCTTAAAATCTCTTGCTGTAGATTTAACCCTGTTGATTTTGAACTCGCGTTTCTTTTCTGTGTTATAGGAATAATCAAGTTCAATTTCTGTGGCATTTTTTTCAATCAGAGCGTTTATATTAAAACTGTTTTCGCCAAACTTGATTAAATCAGTCAAAGTAGAAGTTCTCGGACTTTTTAAGTCAGAAAGCAGGTAAATACTTTCCAGAATATTAGTTTTTCCCTGGGCATTTTTACCTATAATAAGAGTCTTTTGACTTGAAAAATCAAGGCAAACATCTGCGCAGTTTCTGTAGTTTTTAAGCCCAAGTCTCGTAATCTTCATATTATGAGTATAGCATAATTATTTTTCAGCTTTCTCCGTGATCATTTATAAATATTTATAAGTATTCAAAGAACCAGGCTCCAAAGGCTTGATTGTAATACTTCCGCTTATCCGTCTGCAGGTTCTCTTTGTATTAAATCAAGTGTTTCTTGCAGCTTTAAACTTAAGGTATTATAACTATTATCTTTGGTTAGATGATTAGCCCTTTTACAAACTTCTATCATTTGTTTTAGTAAATCTGTAGTCATGGTTATTTCTTTAAAAAGTGTCCCTTCATCTTTTATTGTACCTTTTAACTCTCCTGTCATTAATTCTTTCCAGCTCTTTCTGCTGTCTTCTTGTTTTGAGTTAAGCTGAGCCCAGGTGTATAAATGATCTATTATTTTTGAATTAACCGACAATTCTCTTTCTGGATAAAGAGTTTTTGTCATTTTGCCATAATCATCAATTTCTTGCTTGAGCTTTTCTGCTGCACTAATAAGATTTTGGTTGGATTGTGTTCTTAATTCAAATTGCTTTTGAGGGAAGTCTTCCTTTGTATTGTATTCAATATTTGCCAAACCTCCTATTATACCGGCAATTTCTTCCGGTGCAAGATTGTTGAGGGTTTTATTTGTTATTATATTTATTACAGGAATTTGTTCATATCCGTTTAATATTCCCAGTAATTCACCCTTTTCGCTGTTTAAATAACCTTCTTCGTTTAAAATTCCTTTTTTTATTCGGAAATTACCCATAATTTTATCAAGTTTATTTTTATTTACGCTGCCCGTTTCGGGATCAAATGTATATAAGGATTTTGATAAAATATTTTTTAATTCCTCTTCATCCTGATATTCGGAAAGATATTTTGCGATAAATGAAAAATCAAGTTCCATATTACTTTCTAAGCTGTTAGAATGCGAATTAATAAGTTCCTGATATAATTTTGTCTGCTCTTGGTTACAGCTTAAAGGTATGCAGAAGCCTTCTGTGTCAATACCTCTTCTACCTGCCCTTCCGGCCATTTGATTAAATTCATTCGGTGTAAGATTTCTCTTATGATCATTTCCTCCGTCAGAGGTCGAAGCCGGTTTTCTGGGAGAAGAAATTACTGTTGTCTTTGCCGGCATATTTATTCCTGCGGATAAAGTTTCGGTTGCTAGTACTACTTTTACAAGTTTTTTCTGGAATAATTCTTCAATTAGCTGTTTTTGAGCAGGAAGCAGTCCTGCGTTATGAACGGCGTATCCTTTTTCTAGAGCTTCGTAATTAAGACTTTCTCCCAAATAAATCCCAGCATCCTCATATTGTTTAATAATATTTTTTATTTCTTCTCTTTCTTTTTCTGTAGTCAGAAGTTCACTTTCTGTAGATAAGTATTTTAGAAGGTGTCTGCATTCTTTTTTGCTGAACACAAAATATATCGCAGGAAGCTTTCCTTCTTCCGCTAATTTCCGGGTAATCCTTTTGTATGTTTCGTCATTTGGCTTAGCATAAATTGACTGTGAAATACGAGCAGCTTCTTTTTTCGCTCTTAACTTTTCACTTTTGCTGCCTCCTCTTGGCAGTTTTATTTCATGAACGGCATGTTCTATTTCAAAATTGAGAGGTACATGTCTGTTTTCTGGAGGAACATTTATCAAAACTGATTTATTTTTGTTTAAGTCAATTTTGTAGTTATCATCAGGCGTAATATTTTCAGACTTTTCTCTTTTAACGGATGCAATCCAATTATTGATATCATTATTATTTCCTATTGTTGCGGATAATGATAGTATTTGCGTGTCTTTTGGGGTAAACATTATAGCTTGTTCCCAAACTCCGCCTCTGTCAACATCTCCAAGGTATTGGAGCTCATCAAAAATGACAGTTTTTAAACCGTTAGGAATGCCTTTGTAAGGATTTTCTCTAAAATTAAACTTTTCAGAAGCTGTCATGTTTCTGTAAACTTCAGTTGTCATGATTACAATAGGCGCATCCGGATTAATTTTTGTATCCCCTGTTATAAGACCGACATTTTCTTCTCCGTAAATCCTGGAAAAATCTCTGAACTTTTCATTACTAAGAGCTTTTAGCGGTGTGGTATAAAAAGTCTTTTTCCCTTCTTTTAAATTCTTTGTAATAATATATTCCGCAATTGCAGTTTTGCCTGTTCCTGTAGGAGCAGTTACAAGGACGTCATTCCCTAAAAACAGATTTGCTCCGGCTGCTTTTTGGAATACATCGGGTTTATATAATTCTCCTGTTTCAGGATTCTTCTTTAATTGAAAATAATTCTCTTTTTCAACAGTCTTATTAAAATCTTTTAAAGCCGTAGATAATATAAACCCGCAGCTTCCGGCTGCAAGTGCTGCCTTTGTAGCTGAAACCGGGATTGTAGCTTTTGCTTTTTGTATAACTTTAGTTTTAATTTCTGGATTGATTCTGGAAATTGGATCTATTTTTACCATAATTCCCCCTATAATGCTTATCAAAACTTGTAAAAAATAATTTTGCCATTTGTTTAAAATTTCCAGTCTGTCTCTTTCTTATTTTAATTAATATGAAAACTAACTTGTTGTATAGCTTACTTAGGGTTATGAAAATTTTTGCAATCCATTATCTTATAGTTAACAAAATCAAAGTTTTAAATTTTTGTGAGGTAATAATTATGAAACAAATAATACCCGAAAAAAGTTCAGAAAAAGTCGCAAAGTTTTTGAAAAAAAATTCTCTCCATAAAAGAGATTTTGCGGAAATGATTGGTGTAACCCTCTCTTATGTTTACAACCTGATTGATGAAACTGTTCCGTTTTCTACAAGGGGAACGACTATAGAAAGAATTGCTACAGTCATGGATGTTAACCCTGAAGATTTTAATGAATACAGGATCCCTCAAGAACCGATTCTTATTGATGAGTCTGTAGAGGTTTTGAAGGATTATATAAAAGAAAATAATCTTTCTGTTGTTGCATTCTTAAAAGCTTTTCCTAGAAAAAAGCGTATTGATATCGTAGATATTCTGCGCGGAGCTCTGCCTATTCCGATAGATTACAAAGAACTTAAGCTGATTGGTAAAACTTTGAACATGCCTGAGGATGAAGTTTATACAATGTGGGAGGGCCGAATGAAACAGGTTCTTGAATCTGCCGGTATGAATATTTATTCAAATTCAGGCCTGATAAATTCAATGTTTGATTGTGCTAAGAAATATCTTTCAGAACAGAAAAATTAAGAGGGAAATTAATCCCTCTTAATTTTTTTATCTATTTTATTTGGAATATACATTTGACACAGTGAGCTTTAGGTTCAAGAACAAGGTTGTCTTCTAAATCATACATTTTAGCAACTCTTGTGATTAAAGGTTCGCCGCACATAGGACATTTTAAGTTTGTCTCATGTCTCAAAATCCGCGCTTTTAATTCTTCTATAGTTTCAATAGGAACTACTTCGAACTCATAATCTCTTTCGTATTTTTTTATTTCGGCAGGTGAGCATTTAAGCACTCTTGCAAGCTTTTGACGAACGCTTACAGAAAGAAATAAATCTCTCCCAGATTCAATATCCTCAAGCGTTTCAATGCTGATACTTGCCCGGCTTGCAAGTCCCGATAAAGAATATCCTGCTTTTTCTCTTTTTGTTTGTATAAATTCTGCTAAACTTGTCATGGCTTATATTATATTTTATTAAAGAAATAAGTAAAGAGGGCAGGGGTGGGATAAATGATAGGGGTAAATAATATGGGCAAATATTGAGCTTGGAACAATCTGAAATAATCATGTAAAAAAATGTAAAATGAATACTTGATTTTCAAAATTTTCTATTTTATAATGATGGAACGCGCTGTTAAAGTGCGTAAAGAAAATGACTTTACACGGAAGGTGCTTTTAGAAAGTGTCTTTTTAAAGCCGAAATATAAAGTTAGCACTTTGAAATCTGATTATAAAATGACTCTGTAACGAATTGTAAAGAATAAAATAACAAGGTTGTTGACACGAGTTATTGATGTAATAAGATGGAAAGGTACGGAGAGGAAACCTCCGGGCAAGCGAGTTGGTCGGAAAACTTGATCGACCTGAGTGAGGAAAAGAAAACTGAGTAATCACAAGACGGCTTGCAAAATTCAAACCGAATTTGAAAACGAAAATATAAATAGCGAAGTATGAATTATTTTGCGGATAATTTCCGGAAGGTAATTTGTTCAGACCGCACCTTGAAAACAGAATAGAGAAAGACGAAAGAAACTTGTTAATTCAAAAGCGAAAGATAGGACAACGAGAAGTTCGAGCGGTCTAGGAAATAGACTAATGGACATAAACTTTCTGACAATGGA
>CALVCR010000053.1 GCA_944326125.1 Candidatus Gastranaerophilales bacterium
AATTTTACATTTCTTAATATTTGGGCTCAAAAAAGGCAATTTTTTGAAATAGATATACTTTATATATATGTAAGAGATAAATACAGGAGCTTTAAAAGATGTTATTCACTACTAATACTGTTAACAATGAAGAACTTAACTCTATTAACAACTTCTTCAACCAGTATGACAAAGAAATCGAAGTCGTTGACGTGAATGACATTGTTGAAGAAACTCCGGTTTCTAAATATATCTCTTCACTCGTTTCTTCTCAGTATCAAAAATCTGTTGAAGATATTGAAAACACTAAAGTCGGTAACAGAGTCGTTAGAAAAAGATCACTTCAGCAAGTTATGAGAGAATCTTTCTTCTACGGCGCTAACAGATTCGGTAACAATTTCATCGCTTAATTAAATAACTCAACGGGGGACTCTCTTACATATTTACCCCCACACACTCTCTTATATTTACATCTTACATCTTACTAAAAGCTTTTTACCCCGTTTCAGGGGTATTTTTTTGCCGATAATCCGGGAGCTTACTGAATAATGCGTTTGTCCATCTCGAGAGCCTTTGCATACTTAACCAATAGTCTATAAGCTTTATCAGCCTGCTTTTTGTAAGCTGAATAGTTTTCATCGCTTTCAGATGCTATAGAATTAATCATTGCCTTTGTAATAATTGCATCTTTCATCAATACTTCAAGATGAGCCGGAACGGAGAGAATATCATCCTGATTCTTGAGGGTATAAATCTCTTCCCCGCTTGCGGTTTCACCAATAGCAAGAGTAGAATAATCTATCGTAACAATGGATTTCACAACAGGAGACGGATAAAGAACTATTTTATCTCCTTTTATAAAGAACCCTTCCGGCAAACCGCATTTGTGTATCAGGCTTTCCGGATTCTTAATCAAATCAAGGTATTTTGAATTAAGCTTAACTAAATATTTACCTCCGGAATCTTTTTTGATAAGTCCGTTTGGCAGGTCATACGCATCCGTACCCGGGATGGTGAGTATAACATGAGTTCGCTCCCTGAACGGAAAATCGTAAGAAGAGTAAATATCCACAATAGCTTTATTCAAAGCCAAAACAAGTGAATCTTCAAATTCAGATTCAGAAGCAGCATCGTTATCATACATTGACCACTCTTGCGATGCCGCTGTGTTGTACAAATCAAGTAATGTTAACGTCATAAAACCTCCTTTATTTAACTTATAATCTCTGACACATCGTAATCCGCGAACTGTTTCATATAACTTTCTATACTTGTTCCAAAACCGTCTCGGCTGTTATTTTTCCCGCCGCTCTTTAAATAATCTATAACCGCACCCGCGCCTTTGAGATGAGCACCGGCAAGCAGACCGGATGAAGTTATTTTATACCCGTTTATAACCAGACCTAAATACTTATCCGCACCTACAGCCTTTAAATATCCCCACTGCTTTTTCTTAAAAGCAATTTGAGAATTTTCCTGAGCCTTAGGATTATTTAAAAAATCTTGAATCGACCAAATGCCGTCCTTTCCTGTAAATTCGCCGCGCCAGTCATTATTATATATACGGGAAGGCTTTTTGTAGTATCCTGCATCAATTAGAGCAGCTTCACCCATCTGGTATTTACCGGCATAACCGTATTTATTAAAAGCTTTATAATTCCCGCCAGATTCTCTTTCGCCAAGATCATTTAAAAATTGCTGAAACGTTTTCATTATTTCCCCTCCTCATCCAGAACTTTGGATAATATAGATTTATCATCTTGAACTTTTTCTGCTTTTTTAATCCTGTCGCGGAATTTTTTTCCGTTCTTTTCAAGGATTTTGTAATCCGACGGAAATTTGTCTTTCAATTCTTTTGCAATATTATCCGGCAAAACAAAGATATGACCTGTCGGAATAAATTCTATCTTGTACATGGTTTTTCTCCCCTAAATTAAATCTTCCAGCATTTGAGAAACCTCTTTATCTGACATATCCTTCAGAGGTTTTGTGTTATACTTTTTCTTTAAAATATCCAGAGGAGAAATTTCTCCCCAGACTAATTCTTTTTCATTTTGAAAATTCTTATCCGTCATAATTAATTCCTTTCTTTATTAACATGTGATACAATCTCCTTATGAAACTTGATTCTTATTTCAAAAATCTTCCCGACATGTGGAGTGCTAATTTCTTAGCTATGCTGGGTTTTGTTAGCTTTATATTTTCTATTATTGGTATTGCTTCCTTAATTTTTTATTCGCATATCAATATAGATATGCCATATAAAATTGGAGCATCAATAAAAGACATCGGCTGGTATTTTATATTAATTCAGGGCTCTCTATTACCGGTCATTTGTTTGCTTGGAATATTACCTATAATTACTCAGTACGGTATTTTAATGAGACCAAGTAAAAATACTCATCTACAAATATTATTACTTGCCGTAGTTATAACATTATGCACACTGCCAAGCTACATATTCTATGCCGAAAACGGAAGCGGATTCTTCTTTGCTTTTATTCCATTCTTTTGCTATCCGGTTTTAATTGCAGTATTTTTTATATTTATTACATTGTTATTTATAGATTTAATTTTAAAAAAACAAATTCCTAATAAAAACCTTGTGAAAAATAAGTACTACAAGTTTATAGTAAATATTTTTTTCTGGTATTCAATTGTTATTTTCATTCTTGCTTTTATTACAATATATAAAATTCATCAGATTTAAAATTTAATAAGGATAAACATAATTTTTTATTTTGTCTTGCATTTTTTGCATATTGTTATGAAAATAATCTTTAACTTTATTTGTTGTATACGCAATCTTATTTTCTACTCTGTTTAAAATATTCTTATGTTTCTTTAAATCTTGTGGGGTTCGAATTTCTCTTTCATCCAAAGAATTCATGGCACGAGAAAAGTGAGGAATTTGATTACTTTTACTGTTTACTGCATATGTTGTACCAATATGATTTTCAGCATTAAACATTGTTATAGGATCCCATTCATTTATATAATTAATCAAATTATCATCTTTAAATTTTGTACCTTCTATAAACATATTTTTAATGCCATATGGATTAAATGTAACCGCATTTCCGCCACGTACACCTGAAACAATAGCCCCTAAACTACCTCCCAATGACTCTCCGGTCATTGTAATATCAAGGTTTGGATACTTTTCCAGTGTCTTATCATAAAGATTCAACGCATCTATTGCTTGCATTGGAAGTCTTTTTTGAGCCATATATACATCATTTTTTATATCCTTTTGGACTTCTCCAGGTTTTAAATCGGTTCCTCTATATGCAATTATTATATCCTTACCATTTGATAAAACATCTGCATAAAAACCATTTTCATCATTTTTTCCAACATCAATAACTTTATATCCTGATGGCAAAGATGTTTTACCATCATGATATGAATATAATGCTGCTTGCTTTAGTAGCTCGTGGTACTTTATATCATCTTTTTTATCCGTCATAATTAATTCCTTTCTTTATTAACATGTGATACAATCTCCTTATGAAAGCTGATTCTTATTTCAAAAATCTTCCCGACATGTGGAGTGCTAATTTCTTAGCTATGCTGGGTTTTGTTAGCTTTGTTCTTGCAATTATTGCCGGATCTGTTTCATCCTATTATTCAGTAAATACGTTTTCATTTCCGCAAACTTTCAAGGAAATCTACAGATTGATTGAAAACTGTATAATATTACATATCTTTTCATTTCCGTTAACTTGTGTACACGCAATTATTCCCATTATTGTTCAATGTATATTGCTTGCTAAACAGAAACTACAAAACAATATCGCATTTATCATAATGATAGTTATTACTATTCTTTGCACAATACCGGGATATAATTTATTTGATTTCAGCAGCGGAGGAGGTATTTATTTGGCATTCTTACCAATATTCGGCTCCCCAGCTACAATAATTGCATTTGTTATACTTTTTATATTACTTTATAGGGATTTGAAAAACAGAAAACAAATACCTGACAGTAAGCATATTACAAATCCTTCTTATATCAATTTTATAAATATTTTCTTCTGGTACGGAGCTGTTGTACTGATTCTCGAAGTTCTTCTGCTTATATTTTTTATAATTTCATAAAATCCCCTCTAGCTTCTATGCTTCGCGCCGCAGGTACGTACATAATCACCGACTTTTGTCCCGTCAGAACGCGTATAACCGCTCACTGTATATGAACCAACGCATTGTGAACCGGTTGAACCTTCTTTGGCCTTTTCTTTTCTGCCGAGCTTTTTATCAATTGAAGATTTTAAATCTCCCATCTTTTGCCGAATATTATTTTTGAGATTTTCAGCCGCTTCTCCAGATAAAAACTCTTTTCCTCGTGTCATGTTCGGGTGCAGTTTCCGACTTGCTTGTTTAATCTCTTCAGGAGTTCGTATTTTCCTTTGAGACAAATCTTCCATGCTTTCGACCTCATGACTGTTTGCACTTCCGGGTTTTTCAGGTACTGTATAAATTTCTCCGATATGATTCTGCCCGTTCACCATTGTAAACATATCTTTTTCGTTAACATAGTTTATTACATTATTTTCCTTTAACTTTATTCCGCTTTTGAACATATCTCTGACTCCGTATGCGTTAAATGTCGCTGCAAAAACCCCTCTGACACCGGAAACTATTTCGCCAAGGCTTCCGCCCAGAGAATGACTCGTTACAGATATGTCCCTCCCCGGATTCTCCCTCGCCACTTTATCATAAACAGCTATGGCATCCGTTGCCTGCGCAGGAAGCCTGTTTCTTGCCATTGCTGCATCATTTTTAATGTCACCCATCTCATCCGTTCCGCGATAGGCTATGATTATATCTTTTCCGTTTGACAGAACTTCGGCATGAAAGCCGTTATTCTTATTATCCACTGAATCAATTACTTTATATCCGGCAGGAGGTTTTGAATTATCCTTGCGATATGCATATATAGAGGCTTGTTTTAGTATTTCATGATACTTAGTATCTTCTTTTTTATTTTTCATACTTTTTCCTTTCCTTGAGTAACATTTACTGATATAATGAGGACATGAAACTTGATTATTATTTTAAAAATCCATCTAAATACTGGAGTGCCAATTTTCTGGCTATACTTGGGTTTGCAAATATAGCCTTTTTCCTATATCTATACTTTCCTAAATCTTTAGAGTATTTAGCCGAATATAACAACATTTCTGACATTTTTGTATATCTGCTTATCGCCAGCGGTGTCAGCACATATTTTTTTGGCGCAGCTGCAGTTTATGAGTTCTGCACTATATCCATTCCTTTGTTTTTCCTTCTTAACGCTAAAAATAAATACAGCACTATTCTTTCATTATCCGCTTTGATATTGATTTTAAGCAGTGTCATTGTACTAGGTAACAAATGGGTTGTGCAGCATGTTTACTCTCTATTACTTATATTCTTTGAATTTATAGAAATATATTCCAAATACCTTGCCCTATTATTTTGTGCATTTTTAAGCATTCCTTTTTTATGCTGGATAGATAGAAAAAAAGAACTTCCGATTCCTAATACCGGGTTAATTGAAAACAAGTATTACAAGATATTTGTAACCATCTTTTTCTACTGGTTCTGGATTACTTATATTCTGTTTGGCTTCGTTTTGCTATTTATAATATTAATAAACATTTCTACCTTTATATCAA
>CALVCR010000054.1 GCA_944326125.1 Candidatus Gastranaerophilales bacterium
CAGCAGATGCTTATGATATGGTTGCTCCGGATCCTGAAGGAAACGGTGCTATCAAGTCTATGGAACTGGCTCTTGCTGATGCAGGCTTGAAACCTGAAGATATCGATTATATTAATCCGCATGGAACGAGTACAGGTTTAGGCGATATTGCTGAATCTCAAGCTATTGCTAAAATTTTCGGTGATAAAAAAGCAAATCAGAATCTGCTTGTAAGCTCAACTAAGAGTATGCATGGTCATATGCTCGGTGCTACAGGTGCTGTAGAAGGTATTGTTTGCGTTAAAGCAATAGTAGAAGGTAAAGTTCCGCCGACAATTAACCTTGATAATCAGGATGAGCATGTCGCTAACCTTGATTATGTACCGCACAAAGCGCGTGATAAAAAAGTTCATGCCGCTTTATCAAACTCTTTTGGGTTTGGCGGTCATAACGCAACTTTAGTATTTAAAGAAGTGTAGAAGGATAGATATAAAATAAAATCGGGGTAAACATGCCCCGATTTTTTTATGACAACTTATCATATTCTCTTCTAATCTCTTGAATATCCTGCCACATAAGCCATTTTGGCCCGCCTTTTTCTCGTGTATCATTCCTCAAAAGATAAGAAGGGTGAAATATAGGCATAAGTTTTGCGCCATGAACGATTTCTCCGCCCTGAAACCACTGGCCGCGGATTTTAGTTATACCGCCGACGTTACCTAGAATAGATTGCACTGCAACGTTGCCGCAGAGAAGAATAATTTTTGGATGAATTATATCAATCTGGGCTTTCAAATATTCCCAACAGGCCTCTTTTTCATCAGGAAGCGGATTCCTGTTATCAGGCGGACGACATTTTAAGGTATTACAAATATAAATATCTTTTCTGGTAAATCCAACAGATGCAAAAATTCTGTCGAGAAGCTGGCCTGCTTTCCCGACAAAAGGTTTTCCCTGCTGATCTTCATAAAATCCGGGAGCTTCTCCTATAAGCATAATTTTTTCATTCGGAATACCGTCTGAGAAAACAATATTATTTCGGGTTTTACTTAGAGGACATTTTGTACAAGAAAGGCATTTTTCCCTTATAGAATCAAGTTCTTCGTACATATTTTATACCTGAACCAGTTCTTTAACTTTTTTACGCTGAACTTTTCTTGTTGCGGTTCTAGGAAGAGCCTGATTTAAAACAATAATATTAATAGGGCGCTTGTATGGAGCAAGGTTTTTAGACAAACGTTTTACCTCATCGCGCATAGCTTTTTCTAATTCTTCGCCGCTGTATTTTTCTTTAACAATATCCGTCGGAACAACAACTACCGCAATATCTTCCGTTCCGTCTTTAGCTCCGCCTTCTCTTGATACTCCGAAAACACAAAGTTCTGCAAACATTGGACTTTTATCAAGAACGGCTTCTACTTCTTCAGGAAAAACTTTTTTTCCGCCGGAGAGCACAATCATATTTTTGATTCTTCCGGTAATATAAACTCTTCCATGAGAATCAATTCTTGCAATATCGCCGGTATGGAACCAGCCGTCAGAATCAATAACTTCGGCTGTTAATTCCGGCTGATGGTGATATCCTTTCATTACACAAGGACCTTTTAACAGGAGCTCACCCGTTGTCGGATCTGTTTTTGCTTCAAAACTCGGAAGAGGCTTACCTACAGAGCGTAAATCTCTGTTTTTCTCAATATTCAAAGTTGCAACAGGGCTTACTTCCGTTAAACCGTAGCCTTCATATACTTCGATACCGATTCTTCTAAAAAACTTAGCCACTTCAAAATCGAATGGAGCTCCGCCTGACAAGCAAGCCCTGAAAGAACCGCCAAAGCAGTCATGAAGTCTTTTAAACATCAATTTTTTAAGCCATCTGTACGGCAAAAATTTTGCTATATGATACCTTAGCGGGAATGTTTCGCGATAAAATTTAGGCGCATTTCTGATTTCTGCTTCCAGAGCTGTTTTTAAAAGTCTTAAGAATGCAGGAACAAGCACCATAAAATGAATTTTTTTATCCCTTATAGTATTAAGCGTATCTTTAGGTTTTAAGCTTTTGGTATAATATACGGAATGTCCCATATTAAGGAAAGTAGAGAATCCGACAGACATTTCAAATAAGTGGTTCATCGGAAGAATTGAGAGGACTCTCATATCTCTTCCTTTAGGGAAGATTTTATCGAACAGGCTCTGTAAATCTTCTACCTGAGCCATAATATTTTCAAAAGTTGTTTCAACCCCTTTTGGAGCTCCGGTTGTGCCTGATGTATAAATAATAAACATTCTTGATTTTCTGGAACGATGTCTCCATTTGCAAGTATAGTTGCAAGGAAGTGTATAAATACTTTGCAGTCCTCTTGTAACAGGCTGTTCATCCATTACTATAATATGTTTTAAGGATGGAATAACCTTCTGGAGTTCAAGCGCTTTATCAATATAAGTTTGTGAAACCATCATTACAGAAGGCATACAATCTGAAAGTATGGAAGTAAGTTCATAGATAGTAAGTTTAATATCAAGAGGAACAGTAATCATGCCGGCGATTACGGATGCAAAAACGGAAATACCGAATTCCGGTTTTGATTCTGAAAGAATCGCCATTTTTTCACCTTTTTGGATACCCAAATCATTTACCAGATATGCGGCAAGTCTTCTTGATAACAAACCAAGCCCGTCATAGGTCAGTTCTGTCCAGCCAAAATTCGTTCTCATACCAAGTGCAACTTTTCTGGCATAATCATTGGTTTTATCCTGGAGTAATGATAATACATTACTTTTACGATCTTTCATACTTCCTCCTAAACAAGCGCCTACACTATATCTATATTATATCAGAAGAATGGCTGTTTTTACATGCTTATGATGCGTGTTCTACAATTTCACCTTTTTCCAGAGATTTTTTTACATCAACAACATGTTGGTTTGTACTTCCTACCCAGTGTTTTTTATTATCCAGAAGTTCTTCTACAAATTTCCCTTCACACACAACATCCATATCCGCAATTTCAGGAATATCTTTTATCTCATCCCACTCATATCCTGTATAGAGCCAGATAGTTTTATCCGGAAGCTCGGTTCTAATCTTCTTTGCAATCCTGAAAACTTCTTCTCTGTTAAACGGATGTAAAGGATCTCCGCCGGAAAAAGTTATTCCGGAAATATGAGGTCTTGCAAGAGCTTCAAACAATTCTTTTTCTGCTGCTTCATCAAACGGAAGCCCTCCTCCAACGTCCCATGTAATCGGGTTTTGGCAGTTATGGCAATGATGCAGACATCCTGCAACCCAGAGTACAACCCGCAATCCGTCACCATTAAGCATATCATCTTTTGTTATATCGTGATAATTCATCTTCCCCTCCGTTTCTTTATTTTACACCAAGGAAAAAGTTATATAAATATATTTATTTTTGTAACAGAGGGGGGAAACTAAACTGCTCCCTCTCCTTACAGGAGAGGGAGACACAGGACAGGCATTTTTCGGTAGAAAAATGCAACAGTGCGTGCTTTCTTTTTCTTTGCTTCGCAAATAAAGAAAAAGAGAAGTACAAATTAAACCAGCTCCAGAGCCTCAAAGACCATGTTCGGATCCTGAGCCACTTCCCTTCCGAAAGATTTTGTCTTAAGAGAGGATGTTATATATAATTTCTTTTTAGCTCTGGTTATTGCTACATAAAACAATCTCAAAGACTCTTCTGCCGAAAACTCTTTTAGAGCATGCTCGGATTTTATTTTGTATTTAGGATTAAATCCCCTGACTTCTTCCATAAAAGCTGTTGAAGATTTGATTGTCGCTTTATTAACATCAATAGAAAGCGCTTTTTCCGTAAGCTCAGGAATAAATACATATTCAAATTCATCCCCTTTAGATTTGTGAAGAGTCATAATCTGAACCTTGCCTTTTACTGCAGAAGAATCTTCTTCTTCCGAGAAGAACTTAAACCCGCTCAAAGACGGGCGTTTGGATAAGTCATCCAATCTTTCTATTGTACGCTCAAAACTATTGGATGAATTGAGTTTCCTCACAAGTGTTGCAATAAGATAAACATTCGATTTTTCTATATCACTCGTATAATAGAAAAGTCCTATTTTTATAACCAGCTCTTCTAACGGCATAGTAGAAGAATTAAGCCAGTATTGCATATCCCACAAAAATTGCGCCAAATCCTGAGATTCAATTTCGTCCCCGTTTTTTGTAATAAACGGTTCTGCTGAGTTTCTTATTTCCAGCTGGAGGCGCGGTTTATAAAACCCGAGCTCGCTTAGTTTTTCATAAACAGAAACAACTTCTTCATTATCAAACGGATTTTGGACAAATTGTAAAATAGAAAAAATCGTATTAAAAACACCCTTCTGTCCTAAAGATTCACTTCTGGTAATACTCTTGAATCCGGCATCATTAATAAATGTTGTCCAGTTCGCAACCTGAAAATTGTTTCTTAACAGAATTCCGATTGTTGCATCTTTATTAAACGTAAGAATATTTTTTATCTCTTTTAGTATAAAATTCTTTTCTTCAAAAGATTTGTCAAAAAGTTTGGCAAAAACAGCATTTTCCTGTACCGGATTTTTTCCTTCAACCCCCTGCATCATGCTTTTGTAAAAAGCCTTAGGCAGGATACTATCCCCCCACAAAACAGTATTGTTCGCAAGCGTCATAACATCCTGGGTGCATCTTTGAGAATGGTTCATCTCGACAAGTTTATCAGAATTTTGAATAAAGTTTCTGAACCCTTCAACATCCGCGTTAGAAAAAGTTGTTGTAATTGCCTGATTAATATCACCGCAGCGGATAAGATTTTTATGTTTGCTGCTCAAAAGCGAAATTAAGCGCTGCTGTATCCCTGATGAATCCTGGGCTTCATCTTCTACTATGTATTCGCAGATATCCTGATAATATTCTAAAATATCCGGGTTCTCTTCCAGAAGTTTAACCGACAAAAGAAGAATATCATCATAGTCAATCAAATTTGCTTCATCAAGTTTGTACTGATATTCTTTATAAAAAGATTTAAATTTTTCAATCTTTTTGTCTGTTGAAGGAGTGTTTACATCTCCCTGCTGAAGCTTCATAACAGAGATTGCTCTGTCAAATTCTTCAAGCTCGGATTTGGTAAATTTTCCGGTAATACTTTTTATTATTCTCATTCTTTGTGTATCATCACAAATCTCAAAATCAGAATCCAAACCTAATCTTTCATGGTTAGAATTGTCTTTAATTATCCTGAGCGCGAGACCATGAATAGTACTAATATTAGGGAGCTGAACACTATCCGGCGACATATTTTTAATTCTTTCCCTAAAATTTCTGGCGGCAGATTCCATATATGTAAGAACAAAAATATTAGAAGGATTAACTCCTCTTCCAATAATTTTCATAATAAGCGCAAGGAGAATAGTCGTTTTCCCCGCACCCGGAACGGCAGATATAGCCATCGACCCTTTTTCATAATCCAAAACAGGCTTCTGATCCGGTCTCGGGATAATCTTCGGGATATCTTTGACTCCTCCTGAATTCATCTCCTCCGGAACGAGATATTCTTCTATCCCGCCGAGATTTTCTGCCCCTGCAGGATCAAAAAGACTTGAACATGCAAAAATGTGTTCTTTACTTAGAAGAATCAATTTTCTCAAAACTCTTGCAGTCTTCTGATGAGAAAGAAAAAGATCATCCTCAATTGTATACTCCTCCTTGCTCCAATCAGCCTGAAAAACCCAGGCATTATACAAAGGCCCGGTATCTGTTTTTACCCAGTCCGAGTGTGAAACATCCAGCCAGAATTGATACTTGGAAGAAATTTTGTTATCGATAATTTTTTGAGGAGTTGCAACTACAAGATTATCCTCAAAAATTTCTAAAGTAGAACTTGGATTCTCTGCAATAATAGAATTTTCTATTTGAATAATTATCTCTTCAGCGCGTTTTTTAACAGTTTCGTCTCCGAGAACTTTTTCAAAATCTCTGAGTTCTTTTATAAAAAAGTTGAATTTATTAATTCTTTCTTCTTCCACAAAATTAACAACCCGGACGAACATTTCGTAAACTTTTTGTGAAAGTTTTATATCTTTATTTTTTATTTCTTCAAAAGAGTTATAAAAATTTTGATAATTGTCATTATAACACTCAATCTCCATCATCGGTAATAATTTTGTTTTGTCATAAGCTTCCAGAATCTTGCCGCAATATTTTAGCGGGATTCCGGCGTAATCAGACAAAATAACCCTCAAATCCATAGAAGAAATCTCTATTCCGAGCATGAGTTTTAAAATATTTAGACTTGCTCTCACAAGCGGATTATCAATAAGTTTTTCGCTTCCCGAAAGAAAAAGCGGGGTGCAGGTTTTCAGGTTTTCTTTGAGAGTAAATTTGAGCATATCATCCTGAAGCGGAGTGATTATTGTAATATCGGATGCTTTAACATTATTTTTGAATAATTCTTTTATCTTTGAAATCGTGTAATCCAGAATCTCAGCACGTTTGGAAAGAGAGGTTAATGTAAAATTTTTCAATCTTTTCTTTGTTCCCTCAATAACGTTAGAAAAAATTATTTCCGTATTCGGATTTCCCTCTTCCTCCATAGTTTGCGTTTTTTCGCCGAAAAGTTTTTCCAGTTTATACTCAATAGAAGTGTCCGCGCTCAAATACCCGCAGCGGCTGGAACCCAGAGAATCAAAACATATCATCCAGTCTTTCAATTGCGGGCGGAGATAAGAGATAAAATCAAAACAAACAGGAGTCATTTCATCTGCGTCATCCACAAGAAGATATTGAATATTTTTAAAATAATCCGTATTTTTATAAACATGATTAAAAACAAGTATCTGCCTTAAATAATCGAAACTCCTTGTTTTCAGGGTTCTTGAGAGGAGTTTTTTTATAATAATTTCCGCATCTTCTCCGAAAGATTCTTTTAATATTCTGGAGCGTTCTTTAACTTCATCATTTGTTAAATCATTCTGAACAATAAGAGAGTATCTTCTAAAAATCTGATGAAGAAGCGATTTTTTTGAATTATATCCCTTAACCTCATTTTCTTTTAAAATATCCTTAAGCAAGAACTGGGAAACTTCCAGCCCGACGAGGTTTGGGAGAATAAAAGATTTATCCGAAGGGATTAAATTTTCAACAAAACACCAATTTTCAACAAGTGTATTATATACAATTGAAAAGAAAGAGTGGATATTGAGTTTTTCTATCGCATCAATCTTTATCTCTTGCAGAATTTTTTCGCTGAATTTTTTTTTCAAAGTGGAATTCTGGACAAGAACCAGTATTTGTGAGGGTTTCACGCCAAGATTTATTAGTTCAAAATATTTTTCAACTAATAATTTCTCTCTAAATTCGACTTTAATTAAATTTAATAACATACTCCTTATAGACTATTTTATCATAAA
>CALVCR010000055.1 GCA_944326125.1 Candidatus Gastranaerophilales bacterium
ATCCTTATTTTCTTTCGATTCTTATTGCGCTGTCCGGGCAAGTCATTGCACAGGCTCCGCAAGCAATACAAATCTCAGGGTCAGGTGCAACGGCCGGAGTCTGGTATAATCCGACTTCTTTTGACCAGCTGAGGCATTTTTTTCCGGCTTTGTTCATAGGACATTTTGCGATACAGAGTCCGCACCCTTTGCAAAGCTCAGTATATACATAATAATCAGCTTTACCTTTTCCGACACCTTCTATTTTATAACCTTTGTATTGTTTCTCTGTCATAGTGCACCTGCTCTTTCTTTAACAAGATTCATACCCATTTCAAGAGCTTTGTAGTTAAGTTCTCTTAGTTCAGGTTTAGCATCAAATTTCTTACCCAAAGCTTTTTCCATAGCATTTTTAATATCTTCAAGCTTAAGGACATGGGTTGCTTCAAGGAGTACACCAAGAATAATAATATTGAATACTCTGGCGCTTAGCTGTTCATTTGCAATCTTATTAGCATCAACCCCGATGATTTCTTTACACTCAACATCGGGTTTTTTTGTACAAACAGATGTGTCATAAACCACGATTGAATTTTTATCAACATAAGTTTTACATCGGTCGATTGCTCTATCAGAAAGCATTATAACAATATCGCCTTTGGAATACCTTGGTTCTCCGATGGTTTCATCCGCAATCTGGCAGAAAGCAATTGAAACCCCGCCTCTTTGCTCAACTCCGAAATTCGGAATATAAAGAACCTGTTTTCCTGCTTCATAACCGGCTTCAACAAGGATTTTTGCAACTGACTGGACACCTTGTCCGCCTTCACCTGCTAATGCAATTTTAGTTCTTGTCATATCTACACTCCTTCCGGTACCAGAAAATCTTTTACTTCAAAGAATTCTTCCATTTTCTGAAGTCTTTCAAAGGTTTCAAAGTTATTTGTTCTCCAGTTAAGAGGACAGAGTGAAAGTACTTCTACGAATGAAAAACCTCCGTTTTGGACATTCTTTAAAGCTTTAACAAAAGTTGTCTGGAGTTTTCTGACGTTAGAAACGGTAGAGCGTGCAACGAAGGATTTATTAGGATCGGCAATTGCCGCAACCATTTCTGCTGCTTTTGCAGGTTTTCCCGTTACTTCGCAATCTCTTCCGTAAGGTGTTGTTTCGGTTTTCTGTCCCGGCATTGTTGTCGGAGACATCTGACCGCCTGTCATACCGTAGTTAGTGTTGTTAACAACAATAATCAGCATCCTTTCAGCTCTTACTGTAGCGTTAACAAGGTGCTGGGCACCGATAGCGAGTCCGCCGCCGTCGCCCATATAAGCTATACCGATTGCTTCCGGATTAGCTCTTGTAAACCCGTAAATAACCGGAGTTGTTCTTCCGTGGTGGGTTTGAACTGTATCTAAGTCCATATAATTCCAGCTCAAAAGAGAGCATCCTATATCACAGCCGAAAACTGTTTTTTGTTTGATTCCAAGCTCATCAACAGCGCCTGCCAAGGCTTTTAAGGTAATACCGTGACCGCATCCGGGGCAAAATTTGCTTGCGCCGACTTCAGCATTCTGGGCTTTTGGTAAGTTTGGAGGTAGTGTTAATATTTCTGCCATTAGTTATTCTCCTTCCTTATACCGCTGCTGCCATAGATTCAACTTTGTTTACGATATCGTCGCCTGTTACACCGACACCCATTTTGTAGAGTGTTGTATAAGGTGTGTTTAAACCGTAAAGCTGTTCAAGCACCATTTGTGCAAGTTGTCCGTTTGCTGATTCTGTAAACAGAAGTTGTTTTGCTCTTTGAACAGCGGCTCTCAGAGGTTTAACCGCAAGCGGTCTTATGGTAATAGGTCTGAATAGACCGGCTTTGATGCCCTTTTCTCTGAGTTCATCAACGGCTGTTCTTGCGGAACGTGCTACAATACCGTGAGCAATAATCAAAATTTCTGCATCTTCGGCTTTGTATTCTTCCCATTCCTGAACTTCTTCTGACATTTTTTCGTAATCAGCTTTATATCCGTCAAGAACTTCCATAAGTTCTTCTTCCATATTATAGGTGTTGCGAAGGTGGACAGATTTTCTGTCAACATCGATTTCACCCGGACCAAGAAGGGCTTTTTCTGTCGGAACCATTGTAATTCCTCTGCTTGCAGGGTCATACAATGTTACAGGCTCTCTCATCTTACCTTGATAACCATCAGCAAGAACGTAAGTCGGGAATCTGTATTTCCATGCTGTATTAAATGCTTTAATCATATAATCATATAGATCCTGGTGTCCGGCAGTAGAATAAACGATTCTGAATCCTTCGCCGTTTCCGCCGTAGCATGTCAGTCTTGTTTCCTGCTGGGCGTAGATAACTGTAGCGGTAGAAGGCCCGCCTCTTTGCATAACTGCGCAAACAAAAGGTATTCTCATCATTTCAGCCATTGATTGGGCATCTTGCATAATTACATTACCCGGGCCGGCTGTAGCGGTGAAAGCTCTTTTTCCTGCAAGTATTCCGCCGATAGTTGAAAACCCTGCAGAAATTTCATCTTCTGTTTGCAGGAACCCGGCTTCAGTTTTAGGTAATAATTTACACCAGGTATGCATGATTTCGTTTTGAGGCGTAATCGGATAACCGTACATAAATTCTGCTTCGGCAGAATTGGCTGCGTAAGCAAGAACTTCGTTTCCGGTTAAAAACATTCTGGTATCTTCTTTAATAAGTTTGTTTACCATCTTTAACCTTCCCTTCAAAAATCTACGATAATATTATACACCAGTTTTGAGGATTATGGAATAGTAATAACAAAGTTGGATTGGGGATATTAAGTTACAATTCTTTTCTATTGTCTTGACTAAAAAGCATGTTTTGTTTAGCATGAACTCATCATAAGTAAAATTAGCTGAAAAGGAAATAGAAAAATGAGACGTACACTAGAAGGAACAAAGATTAAAAGACAGCACGTAAGCGGCTTCAGAGCCAGAATGGCTACTCCGGGCGGACGTGAAGTTTTAAACAGAAGACGTGCTAAAGGAAGACATCAAATAGCAATTTCAGGAAGCGCACGCGCTTAGTTGATTAAAGTTTTTAAAATAAAGAAGGGCTTTTGTTTAACAAAAGCCCTTCTTTATTATCAATGTTAAATCTTATGCTTCATTTGCTACAAAAGCTGTAGGAAGATTAATTTCTGAAGACGAATAGGTGCTCAAAGCTTTTCCTATATTAATAGGACGGATGCTTTGAATATTGTTGTCAGTATTTTGTACATGTTCTACAACGGTTAAACCCGGATTTTCGCTGTATTGAGAAACGGCATTCTTTTCGCAGTATGCCATATATTCATCATATGTTACAGTGCCGTCGCCGTTTGCATCCATTTCAGCGTTGTAATTATCGTCACCTTCTTGAGCATATACTCTTGTATTTTGCCCTTGAGCTTGTGTGTCAGCCTGAACACTTACCGGCTGCGGAGTCATTTTGCTTATCTGCTGTCCGGTAGAAAGTGCACTCTGAAGCAATTGCGAATTAAGAGACAGGGCATTCATTTGTATATCGTTGGTCATAATTATCCTTTCAACTTCACATATATGATAATTGGAATATATTGTTATTTTAACACCATTTTTCTTTATCTCAATCGCTCTAAAGGATTAAAAAATCCCTTTGATTAGTATGTCAGGAGCTATTTTTTTGACTTCATAGATGTGTAAATTTTTAGCCTGGGAAATTGATTCAATATTATCTCCGTTAAAAGTACTGAATCCTTGGTTGTCATTGAGTATTTTCGGTGCAATAAACTGATAAATCTCATCAATCAGACCTTCTTTTAAAAACTCTCCGGCAAGAGTTCCTCCGCACTCGACAAAAACAGAGCGGATTCCTTTCCGGTACAGAGTTTCAAGTACGGATTTTAAGTCAAGATTATTATTTTTAAGCGGGGTATTCTCTTTTGAGGCAATATAAATTTCTCCCTGTTTAAGGATTAAAGAGTCTGCAGGGATTCTTTTGTCTTTATCAAGAATACATTTGAATTTATGTTCCATTTTTGGGTTATCGGCGAGAACGGTATTTGAGCTTGTAAGAATGCAATCAAACTCTTTTCTCATTTTATAGACTTCTTTTCTTGAGTTTTCGGAAGTTATCCACTTAGAAGAACCTGTTTTTGCGGCGATTTTACCATCCAGAGTTGAAGCGGTTTTTAGAACCACATAGGGAAGATTTTTGGTCATATTTTTAATAAACATGCGGTTTAAAAAGCGGGCGTCTTCTTCCAAAACTCCTTCTGTTATTTCGATTCCGGCTGCTTTTAGTTTTTTTATTCCGTCTACTTTCGGATTCGGGTCGCGCATTGCAAAAACTACTCTTTTAAGCTTTCTTTCAATAATCAAATCCACACAGGGCGGAGTTTTCCCGTAATGAGAACAGGGTTCAAGGTTAACATAAAGGGTTCCGCCTTCGGCTTCGTTATTTTTAAGTTTTAGTAAAGCGTCTCTTTCCGCATGGTTTTCGCCGTACTTTTTGTGGTACCCTTTTGAAACCGGATTCCCGTTCTTATCCAGAACAACGCAGCCTACCATCGGATTCGGTGAAACCTTTCCTTTCCCGCGTTTTGCCAGAGAAAGACAGATTCGCATATATTTTTCGTCTTGTTCTTTAAACATTTATTTATAAACTCAAATAATAATCTTTAAGAAGTTTGGCATCATCTTCAATATTAGGGCTTTCGCAAATCACGGCTCCTTTTATATTGAAATCTTTAAATGCTTTTAGTAAATCTTTGTAGTTAAAATCGGATTCTTCAAGATTCAGGTGTTTTTTCTCTCCTTTTGCCCCGTAATCTATTCCGGCAATATGTGCGTGGAAGTTTTCCAGTGCAATGCTGCCGAGTTCTTTCCCGATTTTTTCAAAAATTCCGGCAAATTCATCATAAGTATTCACTTCACCATTATATCTGGCATGCAGATGAGAAAAATCTACACACGGAAGGACTTGTTCATATTCTTTGGAAAGCCTGATAATTTCTTCCAAATCTCCCCATTGGGTCGCTTTTCCTGTTGTTTCGGGACGAACCCAAATATTATTTCCGGCTTTTTGGAGGGCATCTGTTATAATCCCGACCTGTTCTTTTATTTTTTGGAATACGGTTTCTTTATCCTGCCCCAGATAAAATCCGGCATGAAATGTCGTACTGTATCCGCCGAGTTCTTTTGTTACCATGGCAGTTTCAATTATTCTCTGAACGCTTGCTTCAATCTTTTCTTCTTCTCTTGAATTCAGGTTTACGTAAAAAGGTGCGTGTGCTGTTATAATTTTTTTAGAAACGCTTACTGCATCACGGCTTTTGTCTGATATTCTTACTCCGTGAACAAATTCAAGTTCAAGTCCGTCAAGTCCCATCTCGTCAAGGATTTCAAATCCTCTTTCATATCCTTTATTTCCGGCGCTGAGCGGAACACCTGCTGTTAAGAAATATAATTTATCCATTTTTTCTTCCCTTTATACTGGTTTAAAAGATTTAATCTGTTACCTCGCCCCTGCCCTCTCCTGCTAGGTGAGGGAGAACCTCAATCACTCAATCACTTAGTCACCAGACACCCCTATATTTACCCCCCCCCTATATTTACCTCCCTAGCGGAATTCTTCTCCGATTTTAGGGTTAACAATTCTAATAAAGTCTTTGCTGTCTCCGATAAAGAAACTTCCGAACTGTAAAACAGTCGGTACAATAAGACCTTTAGAAGTTGCAATAAAGAACTTGTCATCCTCAATTTTAGCCACGGTTCCGGCAGGATGAGGAATACAGAACGCATCTGAAGCTACTTCCGCTTTCATAATCTTCATCAAGTTCCCTCTAAAAGTTGTGCTTGCAAGAATAAACGGGTTTAAAGCACGGATAAAACGTTCAATCTCTTCAGCCGTCCTGTTATAGTTTATAAATATATCCCTTTCGGAGAGCCCTTTGCCGGAGATAAAGTCTCCCTGAGGCTGCTTGATTCTTGGAAGTTCGTTTGTTTCGTAAGCCTGCAGTACTTGAAGCAAAAGCTCAATACCCAGTACGTTTAATTCGTTAAACAGAGTTCCCATGGTAGCTTTGGAGTGAATATGATAAGGTCTTTGAACGATAATATCACCCGTATCGAATTTTTCATCCATAAAGTGAATAGTGACACCGGTTTCTGTTTCACCGTTCATAATTACCCGTGAATATGGGTTCCCGCCTCTGTATTTCGGAAGCATTGATGGGTGGACATTAATAAATCCGTCTTTTGTGGCTTCCATTAAAACTTTTGGCACTTTGTAGTTAAAAGAACATACAACCGCTACATCTACATTTAAATCTCTGATTTTTTGAAGCAGCTGAGGTTCATCAAGTTCATCATACTCAATAAAATTAAGCTTTCTGGAAAGGACATAATCCCTGAATGCTTCATACATATTATGATCTTTTTTAGGTCCGAGAACTCCGACAATATTAACTCCTGCCATCAAAAGACCATCCAGACCAATGTATGCCATATCCGGAATTCCGACAAAAAGTATTCTTTTTTTGAAAGCGGTTCTGTTAAACATAGTTTCTTGCCATATCAAGTATAACCGAAATTCTGTAATTTAACAAATCAGACTTTAATTTTAATATGTTCTTCAAGCATTTTGGAGCACTCGTTTACAATACTAACGCAGTGTGCTTTTCTTTCCGGAGAAGCCATTTCCATTCCTCGGGTAAGAACGCGGCAGCATGCTGCCTGATGCTTGTTTTTGAATTCGGTTAAAAATTCTTTTGCTTTTGCTCTTGCAATGGTTTCGTTTCCGAATTTGTTTTCTCTGCCGTAAAGGTTTCCGATTACCATTTGAGAGCTTGCTATAGCTCCGCAAAGGCATCCTGAACCCATCCCGCCTGAGAAAGCGGTAGCTATCGGAAGCATTTCTTCTGTTGCCAGACCTTCATCAATGGCCCATTTTATAATACTTTCTGCGCAAGAGTAACCGTTTTGAAAATATTCTGCTGCTTTCATATCTTATAATCCTCTTTTGATTATATTATCACTAAGTAATAATTTTCGCTAACTGAAATGGGATTTTGGCCGAATGTTTTATAAGTGTTGTTCGCGTAATCTCTTTTGTTTGATATATAATAAAGTCAAAGACATAATTAAAAAGGAATTATATATGCTTAAAGGAAATGAAATCAGAAAATTATATTTAGATTATTTTAAAGACAAACACCAGCATACTATTGTTGAAAGTTCAAGCCTTGTGCCGGATAATCCGACAGTGCTTTTGACAACAGCAGGTATGCTTCAGTTTCTGCCTATATTTTTAGGGATTGTAAAATCACCTTATGATCCGCCGAGAGCGGTTTCCTGCCAGAAATGTGCCAGAGCGGGCGGGAAGGATTCCGACATAGAAAATGTCGGCAGAACTCCGAGACACCATACTTTCTTTGAAATGCTCGGAAATTTTTCTTTCGGGGATTATTACAAAAAAGAAGTTATTCCTTGGGCATGGGAGTTTGTAACAGAAGTTCTTAAACTTGATAAAGACAGACTCTGGATTACTATTTTTGAAACTGATGACGAGGCTTTTGATATTTGGAGAAGTATCGGAGTTCCGGCAGAAAGAATTAAGAGAAAAGGTAAAAAAGATAATTTTTGGGGCCCTCCGGGAGCATCAGGTTCTTGCGGACCTTGCTCCGAAATTCACTATGATTTAGGCGAACAGTACAAATGTTCTGATAATTGCGGTATTGATACCTGCGAATGCGACCGCTGGGTAGAAATTTGGAATCTTGTATTTACAGAGCTTTATCAGGATGAAGAAGGCAATCAGTCTCCTCTTGAAAAGAAAAATGTTGATACCGGCATGGGCTTGGAACGTATAACAATGGTTTGTCAGGGAGTTGCTTCAACTTTTGAAACAGACCTTTTGAAGCCGATTTTGGACAAAGTTTCCGAAATGTCAGGAGTTCCTTATAAAAAATCGGAAAAAACAGACATTTCTTTAAGAATTATCACAGACCACGCAAGATGCGTTACCTTCCTTATTTCTGACGGTGTAATTCCTGGTAACGAAGGAAGAAGCTATGTTCTTAGAATGATTCTCCGCCGCGCGCTCAGACACGGTAAGATTCTCGGAATGGAGCTGCCTTTCTTATACAAGCTTGTTGATGTTGTGGTTGAGAACTACGGCGAAGCTTATCCTGAACTTGTTAAGAACAAGGCAAAAATTGTTGATGTAATCAAAAAAGAAGAAGAAAGATTCAAGCTGACTCTTGATAGAGGATATAAAATGCTTGATGAGTTCATAG
>CALVCR010000056.1 GCA_944326125.1 Candidatus Gastranaerophilales bacterium
TCCGGAAATTAAAGAACAACTAGTTATAGAGTACTATTCAAAATAGGCTGATAGGAGAGAATAATATGGAATTAAAAATTAAAACTGTTAATACGATGGCCGGCTCAGACGGTTCACAGTACGGAAAATTTACTATTGAACCGCTTGAAAGAGGTTTCGGAACTACTATCGGTAATGCGCTCAGACGTGTATTGCTTTCAAGTTTGGAAGGTACTGCTGTAACTTCTTGCAGAATTGAAGGTATTACTCACGAATACACTGCTATTCCGGGTGTTCTTGAAGATGTTATTGACGTTATGCTTAACCTTAAAGGTTTGGCTATCAAGACTGATTCAAAAGAACCTCAGCACTTAAGAATCGATGTTGACAAACCGGGTCCTGTACTTGCAAGCGATATTCAGCTTCCTGCAGGCGTTAAGGTTGTTAACCCTGACTGGTTAATTTGTACAATAGCTGATGGCGGTTCATTCCACGCTGACATTATTGTAGAAACCGGCAAAGGTTATGTTGCAAATGATGTTCCAAGAAATTCTAAAGCTGGTACACCAATCGACATGCTTCCTATTGATGCTACTTTCATGCCTATCAAGAGAGTAAGCTATGAAGTTGAAAACACTCGTGTAGGTGACAGTATTGATTTTGATAAATTGACTCTTGAAATTTGGTCAAACGGTACAGTTGATGTTGCAACAGCTCTTTCTCAAGCTGCGGATCTTCTTATTGAACACTTTGTTCAGATTTCAGCTATTTCCGGAAAATCTTCTGTTAAAGAAGTTGAAGAAAAAGTTGCTGCAAAAGAACAACCTGTTGTAGAAGAAGCAGAACAAGAACCTTCAATTACAATCGATGAATTGGAATTGTCTGTTCGTGCATACAACTGCTTAAAAAGAGCAAGCATAAATTCAATGGCTGAACTCTTGAAAAAATCAGAACATGATTTGTTAAATATTAAGAACTTTGGTAAAAAATCTTCAGATGAAGTTATCGAAAGATTACATCACTTCGGTTTAGATTTGGCTCCAAATCCTGAAACCGATGAAGAAGGACTTGTATCACAAGGTTCAGAAGAATAACTAATACGAAATAGAAATAGTAAGATAATAAAAGGATAAAACAATGAGACACCAAACAAAAAAACATACGCTTGGTAAAGCACAAGACCAGAGAAAGGCTTTGCTTCGTTCATTGGCTACCGAACTTTTTACTCACGGTGAAATAAAAACAACTATGGCTAGAGCAAAAGCTCTTCAACCATACGCTGAAAATGTTATCACTCTGGCTAAAAAGGGTGACTTGAACTCAAGAAGACTTGCCGGTAAATATATCTATGATAAAGAAATCGGCAAACTTATTGATACCGCAACAGGCGAATTATTCGATGCGCCTCAAGAAGGCAAAAAATTGGCTAATCAAACTGTTTTAAGAAAATTATTCAGCATAATCGCTGTTAAATACTCTTCAAGACAGGGCGGTTATACAAGAATCTACAGACTTCCTCCTCGCAGAGGGGATGCTTCTGAAATGGCATTAATTCAGTTGGTATAATTAATGCGCTACGCTCTTGACGTTCAGTATAGGGGCAAAAATTATGCCGGAAGCCAAATCCAGTTTAGGGACGGCCAACCCATTCCGGAGCCTACTATACAGGGCGAAATAGAGAAAGTTCTTTGCACATTAACACGCGTTAGCCGGTGTGAGGGTAAATCAGATACAAAAGAATCAGATTTATCAAACCGGATGTTAGATCAGATGGCGCACACTTCGGCAGAAAAAAACGCAAATTATAACAGACCGATAAAGACAGTCTTTTCCGGAAGGACGGATAGAGGTGTTAATGCTTTAGGACAGGTTCTTCATTTTGATTACGATAAAGATATTGTTGCTTCAAGATTTATCTATCAAATGAATGAAATCCTTCCCGCCGATATATCTGTCAGTAACTTAAGGATTGTTCCCGGCTCGTTTCATGCTCAAAAATCCGCTAAAAGCAGATATTACGTTTATGAACTCATAAACAGAAGATATAAGCAGGCTTTTGATGGAGATATTTTGAGAATAAAGTACGGGTTGGATTTAGAGAGGATGCAAACCGCTCTGAATTACCTTCTGGGTGAACATGATTTTTCAAGTTTTAAAAGTTCCGGAACGCTTAACCCGAGCAAAGTTTGTCTTTTAACGAGAGCCGAGGTTGAAAAACAAGGCGATCGGGTTCTTATCCATCTTGAGGGAAACAGATTTCTTTATAATATGGTGAGAACTATAGTCGGAACCCTTCTTGAAATAGAAGGACATCATCTGCCTGTTGAGCATATGAAAGATGTTCTTGAGGCACATGACCGTCGTAAGGCGGGACAGACAGTGAGTCCTTACGGACTTACATTGGTAAAAGTAGAATATTAAAACAATCACGATGGTTGAGTATTTTGTACAGGCACTACATTTTGATTTGTAAGCTTATTTTACAAAATACGGTGGCAGTATAAAATAATCTCCAAAGTGAAGTGAAAAATGGAGAATAAGCATGAAAACATATTCAGCAAAACCTCTTGAAGTTGAAAGAAAATGGTATGTAATCGATGCTGAAGGCGAAATCCTCGGACGCCTTGCAGTTCGTGTTGCAAACATTTTAAGAGGTAAAAATAAACCTGAATATACACCTAACGTTGATACCGGTGACTTTGTTATCGTTGTTAACGCAGAAAAGGTTCTTGTTTCAGGTAATAAAGAAACTGATAAAATCTATTATCACCATACCGGTTATCCGGGAGGTTTAAAAGCTGCTTCTGTTAAAGAAGTAAGAGAAAAAGATGCAACAAAATTGATTGAAA
>CALVCR010000057.1 GCA_944326125.1 Candidatus Gastranaerophilales bacterium
TTTTATAATAACATATCGCGAAAGGTTTGTATAGGCTTATTTTAAGATATTTACTACAGATTTTACATATACATCTCCGAAATATTTATTGGAAACACTAATAATATCTGAAGAAGTAACCTCATCAATCATTTTTATGTATTTAGGCAAAAAATCATACCCGAGTCCCATAGCTTCGAAAAGCCCAATATTAGCAGCTTTTGAAGAATTAGTTTCCAGGGCTATAATAAATCCGCCTTTCAATCTGTCTTTAGCATCCCTTAACTCGCTATCAGACACAAACTCCATTTTTAATTTGTTGATTTCTTGGTTAATTTTATCAATAGAGTAGTTCAAAGTATCCGGATTTGTACCTATATAAGTTACAAAATATCCGCCTAAAATACTCGGAGTATATATTGAACCGAGCTGATATGCTAACCCGTCCTGTTCACGGAGGTTTTTATACAGTCTTGAACTTAAGCCGGAACCGAGAAGTGTATTCACAACTTTTAATGTAACAAAATCTTTCGGATTCTCTACCCCGCCGGTTTGCCAGCCATAGAAAAGCCAGGCGGTTTTAAGCTCTTTAATACCTTGAGTTATATTCTTTTTATTATTTAATTTAGTAACCCTTTGATTAGAATAATTAAATACAGGTTGTTTTTTGTCCTCAAACATTGAACCAAATGCTGTTATTAATTTATCGGCCTCAACATTTCCGTTCACAGAAATTACAACATTTTTTGAATCAAAAACTTTATTATAGTAATCAACAACATTCTCTCTCTGAACAGATGGTAATGTCTTTTCCAGAATCTTGTTAGTATGAGAATATACACTGTTTTCAAATATATAAGTCTTGAAATTTTCCATTGCAACATTCATAGGAACATCTCTTTGCTGGCGAATTCTGTTCAAGATTTCTGAACGTTTCTTTTCGATTTCATAATCATCAAATGTCGCATTATTCAAAACCTCATCCAAAATTTCAAGAGTTAAATCCAGCTGTGCCGTTGTAGTTTGCACATTTACCAAGAAATAATCCTCATCACATGCCGGCGTTATCTCAATTCCGTTTTCCTCCATCAACTGTGCAAGTTCCTGAGATGAATATTTCTGGGTGCCTTTCAGCATAACACCTGCAGCCAAAGTACCTTCACCCGGAATTTTTTCTAAAAATTCTCCGCCTTTTGCGATTATTGTCATGGCGATAATGTCATTATTCTTATGTGAATTTATCAAAAGTGTTGATTTATTATCCACCAGATATTTTGCCACGCCGTCATGCTCGGAAACTTTCTGAGCCTGATGTTTAATTTCGGCTTTAGTTTTCACTTCCGCCATAGATTTAGGCAATATAACAGAGATTGCACTTTTGTTTACTCCTAGATACTTCTGAGCAGCTGCCTGCACCTCTTGATATGTAACCTTTTTAATATTATCGATATAGTTTTTATAAAAATCGGCTTCTCCTGTAAGAGTTATGACATACCCGAGTTCTGAAGTTATATCAGATGTTGATTCTCTGGCATAGTAAGTATCCTGTTCAATGTTCTTCTGCGCCCTTACAAGTTCTTCGTCTGTTACACCGTATTTTTGAATATATGAAATCTCGTCAAAAATAGCTTTTTCTAACTTCTCAGTATTTGCAGGAGTATAATTAGCTGTTATATAGAAAATTCCGTCATCTCTGTAACTTCCGTTAGAAGCAGAAATCGCATAAGCCAGCCCTTTTTGCTCTTTTACATCTCTATATAATTTAGAAGCCTTGCCCCCGCCCAAAATCTGAGCAAGCACATCAAGCGCGTATGTCTCTTTATCAGAAATATTTACCCCCCTAAATCCTATCATCATATATCCGGACTGAGTATCAGTATATTCAACTTTGCGTTTTTGTGAGGTAAGCGAACGTTCATTTCTGAAAGATTTTTTGACAGGTTTCTTGTACTCTTGATTGAAACACTGCTGTACTTTTTGAGTAACTTTTGCGGTATCAACATCCCCTACAATAACAGTTACCATATTTGATGGAGCATAAAATTTATTGAAATAATCAAGAATTTCTTCTCTCCTAATAGTTGAAATAACGTCAGCCGAGCCAATAACTTTACGCTTGTATGGATGAGTTGTATACATCATATCGTTTAAGTTATCGTAAACCATTTTAGAAGGAGAGTTTCCATCCTTTGCAATCTCTTCAAGGACAACTTTTCTCTCTTTTTCAAGCTCTTTTCGCGGAATCTGCGGGTTAAGAAGCATGTCAGCATGGAGTTCCAACGCCGTATCAAAGTGTTCAGACGGTATAGTTATATAATAATGTGTAAAATCCTTACTTGTAGCAGCATTAACTATAGCTCCTTTAGATTCAAGAATCTTATCAAACTCACCTGCCGGATGAAGTTTCGTTCCCTTGAAGAATAGGTGCTCAAGAAAATGAGAGACACCGCTGTTAACATCATCTTCATTTACGGAACCTGTCTTAACCCAAGTATCAATAGTAACTATCGGATTATTCTTAACCTCCTGAACCACAAGAGTCTGACCGTTAGGAAGCTTTTGAACAGTAAAATCAGCCGCCAAAACTGACATGCTGAACATTAATATAAAAAACGATATTATAACTCTCTTAAACATCTAAACCCCTCTTTATTACCTCACTATATGAATATAATAATATATCTCTGAAAGTTTTTCCAGCCAAAAATTTTCATACAAACAAACTATTATTTAAAAACCCAAAATAATGTATTATAAATCTTATCAAAAGGAGAAAATTATGAACGACAAATTAAAATTAGTACTTATTATTGTTATCTTTTTACTCATGGCAGGTTTTACAGTTTGTAACTTGATAAAAACAGAAGAATTGGTTTGTGATTCCGGCTATGTTTGTAAAATTACACGTACATACTATACGGGAAAAGTTAATACGGAAGTATTTAACGTAGATAAATCAAGCTATATGGCAGCAGAAGTTGAATCCAGAAGAGAATCTTCCGGTAGTTCATCTCATAAAACCCGCAGAATGAAATACTACATCAGACCTGTCATATATGCAGCACATGGCGCATATAACAGACCTTTTGTTAAAGATTTCGGCTCATCATCAAGACGTATCACTGTTGAAGACGCAGAAAACCGTATTAAACCATATATTGATGGATTTGATAACTATATCAAAAATCCGGCAAACGGTTTTAGTATGCAAAGTAAGTAGAAATTTTTATAACAGCAGCAGGCGTGGGCACAAGTGCCCACGCCTGCTGCTTACTTAGACGCATAAATTAGAAATACAATAAATGAAATTTAATAAGTTGAGAAAGTATATACTATGTGCTAGTATTAATCTATGGAAATTATTGATTTAACATCATTTGAAAAAGCGCTTGCAAGTCTGTTTGAAGTTATCAAAATATACAACTGTGATAAATCAGACTCGATTACTCGTGATTCTATGATTCAAAGATTTGAATATACTTATTCAATATCATTAAAAATGATTAAACGTTATTTAGCCAGTGGAGCATTCGTATTTGAAAATATTGATGGTATGATGTTCAATGAAATGATAAGACAGGCAAATAAAATGGGGCTTCTGCGTTCAAACCTGGAAAAATGGGATAATTTTAGACAAAAAAGAAACTTAACCTCACATACTTATGATGAAAAAATAGCCCAAGAAGTTGTATCAATAATTGAAGATTTTGCCCTTGAAGCAA
>CALVCR010000058.1 GCA_944326125.1 Candidatus Gastranaerophilales bacterium
TGACTAAAAAAACTGCAAGTACGAGACGGATTTTTCTCTGAGTTTCAAACTGCTGAACAACTGGAACTATCTTCTTGTTATAGTTCTCATAAAACTCATTTCGCATCTGCTGATATGTTTTTGTTTCGTCCATTTATCAAACTCATTGGAGACTTATTTTAAGAAATCTGCCGCATTTACAGGTTTTGTTTCAGCTTCTGCAACCTGGAAGAATTCTTGACGTCTTACACCTACCATAGCTGCAACCATTGATGAAGGGAAGATTTCTACTGCATTATTGAGTTCAAGAACAGCAGAGTTGTAGAATCTTCTTGCAGCTGCTATATGTTCTTCTACTTCATTATAAGTTTGCATAGCAGTTATCATTGTCTGATCTGATTTGAGCTGCGGATAGTTTTCAACAGCTACCATAATCTGTCCCATTGCACTCTTGATCTGGTTATCAAGTTCAAGTTTTTTCCCGATACTGTTAATATCATTAGGCAGGGACATTGCCTGAGTTCTGAGTTCGGTAACTTTTTCCATCAAACCTCTTTCGTGTTCCATAAACTTACCGGCAAGGGTTAAGATATTAGGGATTAAATCGTACCTTTTCTTTAATTGAACACTTATACTTGAAAAAGCTTCCTGTACTTTATTCTTTTTCTGAATAAGCCCTACATATATGCTGTAAAATCCTAAAGCTATAACAGCGACTGCTACTATTGCGATAATTGTAGTTGTGTTCATAAATTTTCCTTTCTTATTTTTTGCATTTAGTATATTTTACAATATTATTTTTCTTCAAGAATCAACTACAAAGAGTAGATATTTCCATAAACCCAGTATGTTCTTAAAACTTTTTTAACATAATTTTTTGTTTCAGGATAAGGAATTTGCTCCACAAACTCATCTGTATCATTATAGATAAGTTTGGAGAACCAGCCGGTCACCGAGCCTATGCCGCCATTATAAGCAGAGATCGCATACAAATCTTTATTTCCGAGAACTTTTTTTAAATTTTCATAATAAATACTGCCTGCCTTTATATTATTTTCCGGATTGGAAATATCATTAGGAAGTTTATAATTTTGAACAATTTCGGCATAAGTTGCAGGCATAAGCTGCATTAATCCGCCTGCACCGGTATGGCTTTTAGCATACTGATTAAAATGGCTTTCTTCTTTAATAATAGATTGGAGAATAATAGGGTTATTATTTCCTTTAAATTGATCCACCGTCTCATAGTAATGCAGAGGATATATAAGTCTCCATCTTAAATCATTGAACGGCGGTTTTACGTCAATTTCTTCCATTGCATTTCTTGCTAATATTGCAGATATTGTATAATCTCCTTTTTGATATGCTATCCAGCTTTGAATAAATTTATCCTGCTTGCACAATTCCGCCACCAGATCATAATCTTTCAGAAGGGCAAGTTTAATTACAAGATTTCTTTCAAGGGACTTTTTGTAAGGAAAAACAACCGGTTTAGGATTCATATCAAAAAACGGAAGCGGACCATCGTCTTTGTAGAGATTATAATTCGCTCTGTAAGCATAATATGTATCCGGATATTTTGTAAGAACTTGTCTATAATAAGTATTTGCACTTTCATAATGTTTGAGTTTATTCGCAATTCTGCCCATATAGTAAGTAACGGCCGGGCTTGATTTTATATTAGGGAATTTTTTCAAGTGCAAAAAACCAAGTCTTTGAGCGTCTTGATATTTTTTATGCAGATATTTAGAGATAAAGATATTATACAAAGCATCGCCGGAAAATTGACCGTTAGGATATTTTTCATACAAAGTTCTGTAGCATGCTTCTTTGACATTGTCAGGAGCTACTTCATTGCAGTTAAGATATGAAATGTAATCCGCACCTGTTGAGTTGTAGTTTTTATTAACAAGCGAAGTAATTCCTTCTTTTCTTGTCGGGAAACTTGCAACATAATTGTCAATTACTTCAATCATATCTTCCTGCGAAGCACCTGCTGCGTGGTCTTTTAATCCTAATTCAGTATAATATTTTGCCTTGTCTTTGTTTCCGAGTTTGTATTCATTTTTTGCGAAGTCTGTCCAGCTTTCGGAAAGTGTGGTTTTGTTGAGGTATAATTTTGCTTTTTCATATTCTCCGTTGGCATAGTAGGATTTTGCAATCATTAAATTGTCATAATTCGTTAATTTAGGTTTTAATTTTTCAATTTCTTCAATGGAATTAATTGAAAATCTTCCGTCAGGAGATTTGGAAATATAGTTTTTGAAATTAATTAAAGCTCTTTCTTTTGCTTTTGCCTGACGTTTTTCGCTATCAGGAAGGTTTTTTAATTCAATTAATCCGAGGTAGTATTCTGATGCAATCGCATAATCACTTGTAGGGTGTTTTTTTATAATATGTTTAAAATGTTTTTTTGCACTTTTATCCTGAATATCCAGCATTAGATTAGCCATATTATATTCACTTATCGGAACTATGCTGGATTTTGAGTTTGAATGCACAATTCGTTTATATTTTTTTATGGCAAGTTCTTTTTTTCCCATATTGGTGGCGCATCTTGCCTGACGGAAAAGCGCTGATGATTTTAAGCTTGAGCCTGCCGGAACTCTGCCGAATTTTTGGTAAGCTGTTTCGTAATCTGAATCTTTATAACTCTCCAGAGCGGCAGTATATGCTTTTATTCCTCTGCTTTCTGATGAGACATGATTATATGTGAAATACCCAATACATAAAATAACAAGAGCAATTACTATATATAAGTCATATTTTCTTCTTCGTCTTCTCATTCAAATCTTTTCCAAATTTTGTATCCATTAGGGCAAGGTAACTCCCCAACTACTATTCTAATATATTATTATGCAAAAGAAAAATCCCGTAATAAAAAATTACATTCTGTCACCGGTAAAAGTTGTTCTAAAAGAAAGAGTCAGGAACATTCCTAGTCCTGAAACTTACTTATATCATGAACTCGTAAAGCGAAGTAAGGATTCTTTTTATTAACTTCTTTTATGAAAATAACGAAGGTATCATCAAAGTTAAATTTTCTCGGAATCATTTCTTCCGGTGAAGGAAGTGACGTTGTTGAGATGGCCATGGCAGCTTCGCTCTTCAGTTCGACTCCCTTGTTATTCATATCAAATTTGATGGTTTCCATAGCTTTATCTATAACAAGATTTGTTCCCTTAATTCTCTTGTTGGTAACTTCATCAAACATTTTTTCTTCTGCGAATTTAATGTTAGGAATTTTTAGTTCATCATTATCTTTAAATCTGGTTATTCCTTCAAAGTAGCTGTTTTTCTTCCACATATCACTCCAGATATAATTAAAGGCTTTGTTGGAAGAATTTCGGTAGAGATAAACTTCGTCGCTGTTTCTTGTGGTAAGCTTAACTGCAAAATCTTTGTCGGAGTTGTAGAATAAAACTTCCACACCCTCTGCTAATTCCCTGTTACCTTTAGAAATTCCAAAGTACTCAGCTTCCTGATTTTGACCAAAAGGCAGCTTGCCAAGTTTTTCAAATTCGTTTAAGAATTCAAAATCCTTTTTCAGCATTGCATAAACAATCAGTTTATCTTCTTTTGGGTTCCATTCAATCTGGTCAAGAAGATCACTTGTTTCGTTAAACTTTTTCTTAATAGCTTTAGCAATTTGTTTTTTTGTTTTTTTGGTTATTTTCCCTGTCATTTTATAATAACTGTTTTCAGACAGGTCTGCTGCCGTAAAGTTCTGTTTATTAAGCTCCTGAACAATAACAGGGGTTCCGTCAGGAAATCTGATTGGCAGATGTACAACCTTGTCCATAAAATCATTCCATACAAGCTGGAATGTTCCGACCCAGACTCTATCTTGAGCATTTGTTCTGGATTGCATGGTAGGAAGGACTTCTATCCCTGCTGCGAATACGGATACTGATGATAAAACTATTAATGATAATAATAAAACGATTAATTTTTTCATACTAAGATTTTAGCAATAATACATTTTAAATACAAGTTTATGTTAGGATGGTTTTATGAAAATAGACTCCTTTAAAATAGAAGACTGGATGAACAGGTATTGTCCGGAAGCAAATTATGACTTAACTTCTACCTGCATCAAACCGTTGAGTGTTAACGAACTTTTTTCTCTGGAAAATTCAACGGAGATATTTAATACATCTTTAACTTACGGGGATATTCAAGGATCTTTACGGCTTAAAATTGCGATAAAATCTCTCTATACAAATCAGGGAGAAGAAAATATTACTATTACCCACGGGGCAATAGGGGCAAATCAGCTTGTTTTTCTTGCTCTTTTAGAAAAAGGGGACGAAGTTGTTTCTGTTCTGCCTGCTTATCAGCAGCACTACTCTATTCCGGAATCTCTGGGAGCAGAAGTTAAAAAATATTTTTTAAAAGAAGAAAATAATTGGCTTCCGGATTTAAAAGAGCTTGAAAAAGTTATTACACGAAAGACAAAACTTCTTATTCTGAATAACCCGAATAATCCTACAGGAGCAGTGATTCCGGATGATATGCTGGAAAAAATTGTTGAAATTGCTAAAGATAATAATGTTTGGATACTGTCAGATGAAGTTTATAGAGGTTTGAACTTGTGCGGTAATCCTTATTCCAAATCAATAGCGGATATTTATGAAAAAGGAATTTCTGTCGGCAGTATGTCAAAAACTTATTCTCTTCCTGGGCTTCGCGTAGGCTGGATTGCAGCAAGAGAAGATTTGATTCAGGAGATTATTAAACACAGGGAATACAACACGATTAGCGTAAGTATTCTTGATGATTATTTTTCTGCCGTAGCATTGGAAAACAGGGATAAAATCGCAGTAAGAAATTTTGAAATAATGCATGAGGGGGTAAATGTACTAAAAGAATGGCTGAAAAGTGAGCTTTATGTAAATTGTGTTTTACCGCAGGGCGGAACAACCGTTCTTTTAAAATACAAGAAAGATATTCCATCTAAGATACTTTGCCGTGAACTTCTACAAATAACCGGCACGGCATTTCTTCCCGGAGAAACTTTTGAGATGGAAGGATATTTACGAATGGGATTCTGTGTCGGAAAAGAAATATTAACGGCGGGTCTGAGCAATTTATCAGAATATTTAAGAACTAAAGTTTAATTTTATGGGTGAGCTGATAAAATACTCTTTTTACCGGATTCTTAGGATATATTGCCCTAGCAATAAGTCCGTTTATTTTCCATTTGCTTATTTTATTTTTGTTGATATATTTTTTTAATCCGTTTTCTTTTAAATAATTTTCCATGCTTGTATATGGTTCCTTATGAACACCATCAATCAGTTTTTGTGACATGTAGGCATCATATTCTTTTTTGGTAAAGGGTAAAGTTTGTACGCTGACAGAAGTGTCGCTGTATGTAGATAGTCCTCCGGCTTCAGTCCAGTCTGCTTCAAAGTGAAAACTGTTTTCACGAATAATTTTATCTACCATTTCTTTAGACTCATCCTTAAAAGGATAATAGTGTTTTACAATTACTGTATTAGAAACGGTGTCTCCTGCATAGGAGGAGGAATCCGTTTTACCCCATAGCCCCTTAAAGCTTTGTTGTGATTGATTTTGGTTTACCGGTAATATTTTCATAAAACCTCCTTTGGTTGACTTATTTAAGTTTTGCAAAAAACTTTTTGAATATTGATGTTTTTATAGGTAATTCTTTTGGTGTTTTCTCAGGAAGAATAAATTTATGAAGATTTCTTTCCTCCAGAGCATTAGATATAAATTCCTGAAGATTTGTTTTTAAATTTGGCAGCAATGCACGTCTGCAATATTCTTGATACTGGCCTTTTGTAAAAGGCAGCTTTTCATGCAGTTTTACACTTTTTGAGTAATCAACAGCTTTTCCGCCGGTTTCAAACCACGGGGAAGTATATTCAAAAGAGTTTTCTTTTACAATTTTTTCGATGGCATCTTTAGATTCATCTTGAAACGGATAGTAGTTAAAAACAATGTTATCCATAGAATAATTTTCTCTTTTTACTGATTTATGATAAGTATCTCCCCAGAGTCCTCTAAAATCGGGGTTTTTATAATTTTTGTTAACCGGTAATATACGCATAAAAAACTCCTTTTAAAATATACTATCATTAAAGATACAGCAGAGTTCTAAAGCGGTTAAAAACGTTACAATTTTTTACACTTCAATAGTCATAAAGTTGTTTTTATACTCGTTTATAGCGTTCATAAGTTCCAGAAATTCAGAATACTTAACGGAGTGTAGTGCTTTTGATATTTCTACTCCGGCAAGGAAAGAAATTTTATATGAATCTTCTTCCCTTTGCAGAATTTTAATCATACCTGTTTCTTCAAAAATTTCAAGCAGAGTTTCAATAACCTCTTCCGTAACTCCCAGAGCAGATGCCGCGCGTGTCAGACCAAAATCTCCGTTATAATTGTTGCAAGCATATTTTATCATTCCGGAAATATTTTTTAGAATACCTTCTTCATCGATTTTTGTATTCTGATAATTCATATAATGAATAGAATCGGCGCAGACAGTTTGCTTTAAATTATCCAGAACATCTTCCGAACAAGGATAGTCAAAGAACATGAGAACATCATTTTTCTGTGCATTATTTCGTTTAATTATGCTGTTTGTAATATTTTCATACGGTTTTAAACTTTCAATAATTCTTCTATCCTCAGCAAAAACCGAAATTCCGAGTTTTGAATTTTTAATATAATCATTAACCTGCGCAAAAATATTAGTTTTCTTTCTGTGATCGTAAACTTTTATTTTTGACTTTTCTTCTTCTTTTAAAGCATCAGAGTGAATATCTTTTATAATAAGCTGGATATCTGTAGTTCCGTTAAAAGTATTTAATTGCGGGGCAAAAGCAATGTCCAGCCGGTCTCCTGCTATAAGCGGAATATCTCCTCTTGACCACCATACGCAGTCTTTTGCACCGTTAGGAGTGTCAATTATCAGCTTAAGGTGTTCTTTAGTTGAACCCATTAATTTTTTTTGCTTGAGAACCTGATTTTTTATAACAAATGTCGGGGAAGGATTTGAAGATCCGAAAGGTTCAAGTTTGGAAACTTCTTCCACAAGTGAAATATCAATATCCTTTATATCAAGTTCCAGATCAATATCCAGAGATGGTGTCAGCTTCTCACCGTTTAACATTTCATCAATTGTCTGATTGAGGGCTTTTTTAACTGTTTCAAAAGATGCTTTACTTTCACTGAAAGAGAATCCGCCTGCAAGCTGGTGTCCGCCAAATCCGTCAAGGTATTCGGATATATTGGATATAATATCGTAAAGATTTAATTCTTTTACTCCTCTTGCTGAGCAGCGGAAAGATTTTTCTTCTTCCGAATAAGTCATAATAAATGCCGGTTTATAGTACTTTTCAACAAATTTTGATGCTACAATTCCCACAATTCCGACATGCCAATCTTTGTTAAATAAAACAACCGCATTATCTCTCATTCCGGTTGACTGCCATATTTCATCCGCCTGAGCAAAAGTTTCGCTGCACATTTCCTGACGGAGTTTGTTATAATTTTCGAGGGTAATAAGCGACATTTCAATTTCCTGCTTATTATCCGAGCACATTACTTTTAATGCGGCATCTACGGTATCAATTCTGCCTGAAGCGTTAATTCTAGGCGCAATAGTGAATGCTACCTGTTCGGAAGTTAATCCGTTATCAGTTCCTACGCCTGCCATATCAAGCATTCTTTTTAATCCGTAATGTTTTCCTGCCGCAATAAGTTCTAATCCTTTTGCGACGTAGTACCGGTTTTCTCCTATAAGAGGAACTAAGTCCGCGATTGTTCCCACGGTTACATACGGAAGAATTTCATAGCTGAATTGAAGTTTATCATATTTTTCGAGAACTCCTTGCGCGAGTTTAAACGCAACCCCGACACCCGCAAGAGAAGTCAGTGATTCAATCTGGCGGGTTGAAAGCTTTTCATCAAGAGCATTCATTGCTTTCGGGTTAATTATTGCATAAGCTTCCGGAAGCTCTTCCGGCGCCTCATGGTGATCGGTTATGATAATATCTCTTTTAAAGGAGTTAATAAATTTAACTTCTTCAAGATTGCTTATACCGTTATCTACCGTAATAATAAGCTTAGGCTTTTTTTGGCTTAAAATTTTTACTAAGGCTTTTGAATTAAGCCCGTGGCCTTCTGTTTCTCTGTTCGGGATATAATAATCGACATTTGCGCCGAGATAAGTAAAAGTTTTTAATAAAAGAGAAGTGGATGTAACACCATCAGCATCAAAGTCTCCGTAGATAAGAATATTTTCTTTCTCATCAATTGCTTTAACTATTCTCTCAACGGCTTTCGGCATATCGCAAAAAGCGTTAGGATGGGTTAAAGTTATCTCAAGAGGATGCAAAAATTCGCGTTTTGCATCCTCCGAAATAATTCCTCTTACTTCTAATAATCTGTCGACAAGCGGTTTAGTGCTGTCGCTGTTTTTTATTATCCATTCTTTTGTACAAGACATGTCATTTGTTCCAATACTTCAATTGCTTTTTTCAACTGAACGTCGTCTTTTGCTTCAACATTTTCCTTAGTTAATTCTACCACAATATCAGGAGTGATACCTTTTTTATGAATATCGTTTCCGGAAGGGGTTAAATACCTTTGAATAGTAATATTCATACCTGCTTCGTCAGGGAGTTTGTTGATTTCCTGAACGAGACCTTTCCCGAAAGATTGTTCTCCGACAATAGTTGCCCTGCGGTTGTCTTTCAGTGCGCCGGAGAGAATTTCGCTTGCTGAAGCTGAGCCTTTATTAATAAGAACAACGATAGGTTTTGATGTTACCTGTTCAAACCTTGCTTTTGTGGTGTTTTTGTAATGATCTCGGTCTACAGTACTTACAATAACACCGTTTCTTAAGAGCATATCTGAAATATAAATTGCGTTAGTTAAAAGTCCGCCCGGGTTTGAACGTAAGTCAATAATAAAGCCCTTCTTGCCAGCAGAGTTATTAAGGATTGTTTCTACTTCTGCCGCGGCATTTTTGCTGATGAATGAACTTAATCTGATATATTGAATATCATTAGGAATTTTGCTTGTTTCAAACGGAGGTTTTGTAGAAACGGATTTAACCTCAATTTCGTCTCTTACAATGCTGTATGTTTTATTAGGAACCCCTTTTCGCTGGATTAAGAGTGTAACTGTAGTTCCTTTTTCACCCCTGATTTTATCGGCTGCAGCATCAATACTTATACCTTTTGTGCTTTCTCCGTTAATTTCAAGAATCTGGTCATCCGCAAGAATTCCGGCTCTTTCAGCGGGAGAATCTTCAAGCGGTGCAATTACAACAAGATTTCCGTCTCTCAGACCGATTTGAGTCCCGATACCCTTTAAAGAGCCTTTAATTGATTGTGTTTCTTCCGAAAACTCTTTAGGCTGTAAGAATCTAGTGTATGGATCATTAAGACTCGCAAGCATTGTGTCAATTGCTACATATGCATCTTCTACAGTCTTAAGTTTGTGGTCATATCTGTATCTCCACTTATCCCAATTCTGACAGTTGTTTGTCGGATCATAATACTTCTTGTTAACTATTTTCCAAACGTCATCATATAATTCCGCCGGTGTTGCAGCAAATGCCGTGCCGCATGATATATATATTGCCGCTAGTACAGCTAAACCCGGTTTTAAAAATCTTTTCATATACCACTCCTCTTATTAGAAAAAAGCGCTTTTCTATTATAGTACACAATAAAGAAAAGTTTTTCAAATTTTGTAAGTTAAGTCCGGAAATATTTATTGTAAAGATAATGACAAAAAATAATTTTAGTGGTTTTATTAAAGTATAACGCGAAAGGGATATTGTATGTTATCAATTAACAAAATTCAGTCCGGTCCGGGGTTTCGATCACTTGGTAATTATAAAGCGATTAAAATGATACCTAATATAACCTGCGCCTGCTGCGGACAAAAGGTTATTGCTCCGGGAGTCGCAGATAGAGCCTGGGGGGCTGTTTCAAAACCTCTTAATACTGCTTTGAAAAAAGGTGCCTTTACTCAATGGATGGAAAATTTTCCCCAAGCAGCGGCTATGCTGCAGAGTTTTTCAATACGTTTTTCAGGGCAATCTTTGGATAAAATTATAAATAATAATGATAACTATTTGGAATTGAGAAATGCTGTATTCTCAGACGTCCAATCTCTGGACGGGGTCGATGAGATAAGTCCTGATCCTCATATGGCAACGAAGAAAATAATTTATGATATGCAGGCTGCATCAAGAAATAATTTGCGTTCTTCTTCCGTTGTTATGAAAAGATTTAGTATATTTAAAGACCGTTTGCATGGATATAAAAAAGATATTTTTGAACAGTTCCAAATTTATGCAAAGAAATATCCGCGTAAATCTCTTTCCGAGATTGTTAATATGGATGAAATTTATAAATTCCACAGAATGAAAGACCTTCTTCAACGTGCTGAATCCAGAGAACAGCTTGATTATCACTTCGGAAATATAAAAGAAATAATAGTAAAAAAACGTCCTGATTTAGCTGAAAAAGCAGATGAACTCAAAGAACAGGCTCTGGAAATTTATGCTCATGGCAATGATACAAAATTACATCTTGCCAAGATGAAAAACCTTTATGAAGATGCTCTTAAAGAAAATAATCTGGAGAATTTGAAATGGAAAGTTTTTGATGAACTTAAACAGGTTCCTGAAACATTTACAACAGTAGATTCTTTTATGGTTTATGCAAAGCATCATAATTATTCAGACGGTGCTATTTTGTCATCGTTAATAGTTCCTTCTATGAGCAGTTATGAACATATTATTCCGAAGTCTGATGATGGTGAAGACAAGTATTCAAACGGACTGGTTTTATGCAGGGAATGCAATCAGAAGAGGGCTTCCGTTCCATACAGCGAATATGTTGACTATCATCCGGAAATGCGTGTTAATACTCAAAGGCAAATGGATTTTATTTCTCAATTTATTTTAGGCGGCAAACTCCCGCAGGAATTTGTTTTTTATCCGGTGAAAACTTCCAGAACTCTTTACGATTACTCCGGCGGAAAAATAAATGTTGACGTAGAAAATTATTGTAAAAAAGCGCTGGCAAAGTCTGAAAAAAAACTTGCTGAAAAGACCGAAGAACTTTGTAATACTAAGGATTCCAGAGATAAAAATATTAAAAAGAGACTTGATCTGCAGGACGAGATTAAAAATATTGACCAAAATATTGAAACCTTGAATGACAAGGTTAAAACGCTTGTGTCAGAAACCCGACACGAGCAAGCTTTACAATCTAATCTGGAAAGTTATCTCAGGAAAAAGAAATAATACTAAAATGCCATTAAAAGTTCTCGAATCACTTTTGTTGCGACAGCTGTTGATGCTCCTGACGCGTCGTAATCCGGCGCCAATTCAACTACATCAGCACCTACAATATTAAAGTGGGATAGATATTTGAACCAGCCTATAAGGTCATTAAACTTTAAGCCGCCGCATTCCGGAGTTCCTGTTCCCGGCATGATTGAAGTATCAAGGACGTCTAAATCTACGGTTATGAATACCGGTTTTTTCTTGAAGCAATCAAGTTCACTGTAATCATATGCCTGAGTATTGTATTTTTTCATTAAATCAAATTCTTCTTTCATTCCGGAGCGGATTCCGATTTGTTTAATATTTTCAAATCCGATAATATTTCCTACGTGCCTTATAACTGCTGAATGAGAAAGAGCTTCGCCCAGATATTCTTCTCTTAAATCTGTATGGGCATCAAAATGTATTACAGCCAGATCTTTATAAAATTCTGATACGGCTTTGATTTCCGGTAATGTCACCAGATGTTCTCCGCCGATTCCGAAAACCTTTTTTCCGTCATTATAAATTTCACGTACGTTCTTTTCTATTACATCCAGAGATTTCACCGTATTACCGAGAGGAAATTCCAAATCTCCGGCATCATGGAAATTACAATCTTCAAGGTGTTTGTCAAAATAAGGAGAATATTCTTCCAGTCCCCAGCTTGCAAGTCTTATTTGTTCAGGTGCAAAGCGCGAGCCCGGTCTGTATGAAACCGTGCCGTCAAAAGGCAGCCCCAGCATAACTATTTTAGAGCTTTCATAATCACTGTTTTGTCCCATCCAGTTTTTGTCTAAAAACGGTCCTGATAACATAATTTTTTCTCCTTTTTTCTAATTGTAACATAAGAAAATTGTGGGGAGATTTTCTTTTGAGTAAATTTAATAACTAAATCGAACTAATCCTAAAGTATTATTTCTTAACATTTCTTTACAAATTCTCAAAATCTCTGCAGGAGATGTTTTGACTTATTTTTTCTAATATTTTGGAATTAGTTTTAAAACAAAAAGATTGATTAAATGTTATTTTATTGATATAAGTTAATGGGGGCTTTATAGTCCTTTAGTAGTACACATAAAAAAAGGTTAGAATTATGACATTACCAAATGTAGCCTATTTCTCAATGGAAATAGCAAT
>CALVCR010000059.1 GCA_944326125.1 Candidatus Gastranaerophilales bacterium
AGAATATACGGAATCATAAGCGATTTAAAGCGGCGTTTAAAATATTCAATAAAACCGTATTTTTCATTGAATAGCATTCCTGCAATAAAGAAAAATAATATCACCTGAAAAGAATAAGGAGGAAACATCGGAATCAAAGAGAATTCCAGATGGCCTGAAACCACAATTAAAATTGCTAAAGCTTTTAGAATATTAATTTTATTTGAAAAAACCTTATCCATAACAGGATTATTTTAGCATAACTAAATCTTTAGCGCTCTTAGAGAATTAAGTACAGCAAGAAGAGTTACTCCGACATCTGCAAATACTGCACCCCACATAGTCATCAGACCAAAAGCACCGAGGATAAGGAATAAGACTTTTACACCTATTGCAAAAACTATATTTTGTTTAACTATTCTCATAGTTTTTTTAGCAATACAAACTGCATCATAAACCCTTGACGGCTTATCATCCATAATAACAATATCAGCAGCTTCAATCGCGGCATCAGAGCCTAAACCGCCCATTGCAATACCGACATCCGCTCTTGTCAAAACCGGAGCATCATTTATCCCGTCTCCTACAAAAATTACAGAACCTTTTTTATCAGAAATAATTTCTTCCAGCTTAGAAACTTTGTCTTTCGGAAGCAGTGATGAATAAAATTCATTGATTCCGAGTTCTTTTGCTGCCGCTTGAGCGCTCCGGACATTATCCCCTGTCAGCATAACAATCTGGGAATGAGCCTTAAGTTTTTCAATAGCAGAAGGAGCATCTTCTTTCATCTCGTCGGAAATTACAATAGAACCGAGATATTTTTCTTTTTTAGCAATATAAACAACTGTCCCGCTTATATTATCTTTAATATATCGAATCCCGTAATCATTCATTAAACTTTCATTACCGGCAAGGACACATTCTCCCTGAACGTTTACACAAACGCCATTTCCGGCAATCTCATGAACATCTGCCAGCCTTGATTCATCAATTTCTTTTCCCCAGGCTTCTTTGATAGAAAGAGCTATAGGATGGTTAGAAAAGTTTTCCGCATAAGCAGCTGTTTCAAGGAGTTCATCTTCGCTCACCCCATCTTTAGGAACTAAGCGAACAACCTTAAAGCTGCCTTTTGTTAAAGTTCCAGTTTTATCAAAAACCACTGCATAAGGTTTGGATATAAGTTCAAGATAACTGCTTCCTTTAACAAGAATACCTTTTTTAGAGGCTCCGCCGATTCCTGCAAAGAAACCTAAAGGAACTGAAATAACAAGAGCACAAGGGCAAGAAATAACAAGGAAAGTCAAAGCTCTTTCAAGCCAGAGAGTAAAATCAGCACCAAAACCCAACACCGGAATCAAAACCAGAGCAAGCGCCAATACTACAACGGCCGGTGTATAAACTCTTGCAAAACGAGTAATAAAATTTTCTGTTCTTGTTTTTTTAGAAGCCGCATTCTGCACCAATTCCAGAATCTTAGAAACAGTAGACTCTCCAAAAAGCTTGGACACTTTAATTTTCAAAAGCCCGTTTTTGTTGATACATCCGCTTAAAGCATTGTCCCCTATTTTTAAGTTTACAGGAACAGATTCGCCTGTAAGGGCAGAAGCGTCAACAGAAGCTTCTCCTTCAATAACAGCACCGTCTAACGGAATTTTTTCACCGGTTTTGACCAGAATTATATCTCCTGTTTGAACCTCATTTGGAGATACTTTAAGAACTTTACCATCTTTTTCAAGATTAGCATAATCAGGCCTTATATCCATAAGAGCAGAAATTGACTTTCTGGATTTGTGAACGGCCCTGTGCTGCAGATACTCGCCGATTTGGTAAAGTATCATTACCATAACGGCTTCCGGATACTCTTTTATCCCGATTGCACCCAATGTAGCTAAGCCCATCAAGAAGTTCTCATCAAAAACTTTCCCTTTTACAATATTTTTAAGGGCGGAAAATAAAACATCATATCCTGCAATCAAATACGCAATCAAAAATAATAATGCACTGTGAAAAATCCATGCGACCGCAAATATAACTACAGAACCTCCGATTCTTACCAGCGGATTTGATTTATGTTCATGATGGTGATCGCACATATTTTTGCCCTCACAATTGAATACTTGTTCAACTATATCTTTATTATAATTGAACAGTTGTTCAATTGTCAATCCTATGTTAAGATAAATTTACAATAGTTGAACAGCTGTTCAATTATGGTATAATAAAAGTATGGATATTAAACGAACAGACTGCGAAGCGATTAATCTAGAACTTGTCAATAAAATTCGGCCTAATATGCCTGATATAAAGCTTTTGGATGAACTTTCGGAATTTTTTAAGGTGATGGGCGACGGAACAAGAATACGACTTCTCTGGGCTTTGGAGCAGAGCGAGATGTGTGTCGGTGATTTAGCCGTGCTTCTTAATATGACAAAATCTGCTGTTTCCCATCAGCTAAAAGTTTTAAAAACGGCTAAACTCGTCCGGGCAAGAAAAATCGGAAAGAATGTTTATTATTCGCTTGATGATCATCACGTGCAGCTGGTATTTGAAAAAGCTCTTGAGCACATATGCGAAGAGTCTTAAACTGCTTCCGTATCAAGCTTTATTCTTTTCATAGGGTTCCAGGTATCTTCAAGATTATTTTTGATGAGATTCTGGTAAAATTTTTCCTTAAACTCCAGAAGATCAAGCTGTTTTTTTATGTCCTCCATCTGGCTCAAAGCTTTCTGTTTGGTTGAGCGTATAATTTCATACCGTTCTTCAATAGTTGAATCACCTGCAATACAAAGATCAATATATCTTTTAATAGATTTATTTTCAGTTCCTACCGAGCGAAGACATTTAACAATTTTTACCCATTCAAGGTCGTTGTCGGAAAACTGTCTTATGTTGTTGGCATCACGCTTAATGAAAGGGAAAAAACCCGATTTTGCCCAGAATCTTAAAGTATGTTCCGATACATCCATTATTTTGGAAACTTCTTTAATTGTATACATAAAAGCCTTTCGTACAAATATTATACCATAGACAATATTTGGATTATTTTCTTTGTTCTAGAACTGCATCAAAGACTTTTTCAGCCTTCGCACCTTGTTCCTTGCCAACACAACCTTTTACAATTGAAATCAAATCGCGCGCTTCATCAGGAGTTAAGCCGACATTTAAAGCTCCATTAAGATGGGCACCTAATTGAGGCTCAAGACCTTTAATAGAAGCTAACGCAGAGACTGTTGCAATTTCTCTGTCTTTATAAGATAAAACTCCTCTTTCAAAGATATCGCAGAACAGGTGTTCTTTTAAGAATGTGTCAATGCCCGGAGTAAAAATCTCATACGGAGCTTTTGTATCTGATTTACCGAAGATTTTTTCAACATTATTTTTCCCGACTGCATATTTATTTATATCCGCAGAAATAACTTCTGGTTCTTCACCAATAGTGTCTCCATGTCTGCTCTGAGTCACTTTAATAAATGTTGCAATTCCATTCAAACTTCTAGGGAAACCGCAATAAGCATACATTTGTATAAGAATTTCTTTAATCTCATTTACACTTAGTCCGTTATCAAGCCCCTCGGAAAGAGCCTTTTCCAATTCCGGAAGGTTACCGTCCGCTGTATATGATGATATTTTTACAATACTTTGTTCTTTTAATGATAAATTATCCATTTTTTTTGCCTCCGCTGAACCAATAACAATAAAAAAACTCACAAGCAAAAAGAGCGCTAATAAACACTTTCTCATACCGTTCCCCTCTATTCACCAAGATATTGTTTGTCTGTTACAGCCTCCAGCCAGGTTGTTTTATTAACTTCAGCATTCGGCTCTAAAGATATATGAACAAACCAGCTGTCGGGAGCGGCACCATGCCAGTGTTTAGCATTTGGCGGAATCTTCACGATATCACCTTTTTTAAGATGCTGAGCCGGTTTTCCCTCTTCCTGATATCTGCCTTCTCCTGCAAGCACCAGCAAGATTTGTCCGCCGTCGTGTTTATGCCAGTTAGTTCTTGCACCCGGTTCAAAAGTTACATTCCCTATAGGAAGATTCCAGATCTCTTCTTTAGGATTTAACATATTAAGATAGGTTTGTCCGGTAAAAAATTGTCCGTACGGATTCGGTTCACCCTGCACAAATATTGTATCAAAAGGACATGTCTTCATAGTTTTTGCATCCTCCATTACTGTAGTACTTTTTGTTGTTAAATTCGTTTTTCCTGCAGCATAAGCGACACTCACTGCTGTCATTGCAATCATTGTTGTAATTAAAAGCCGTTTAAAAAACATTCAGCCCTCCTTTTTCACAATTATACAGCCTTAGAGTTACTCTCAGTCAAGATAAACTTTATGATAAAAAAACCGGCCCAGAAGCCGGCTTTTTAGTTTTATAACCAAGAAATTCCTATAGAAAGAATTGACAGAACAATAGCACCTAAAAAAGCGCTCCAGAATCCGTCAATTTCAACTCCGGGAACAAGGTAGGCAATAAACATAAATAAAAGAGCATTTATTACCAGAATAAAAAGCCCGAGAGTTAAAATATTAATCGGAAGCGTCAAAAATATAAGTACCGGCTTAATTACAACGTTAACAACCGCAATTGCCACAGCAGCTATCAGAGCGGTAGTAAAACTTGAAATTGTAATACCCGGAATCACCCAGCCCACAAACATAATACAAAGAGCCAGCGCAGCCCATTTAATAAATAACATAATCATAATTTTACACTCCTTTTTAATAATTATAGCGTAAAATATAAACAATACATCCCCGTCAGAGACTAAAACCAATCAATAAGTTTTTTAATCTCGCCAAATTCAAAAGATTGTCCGGCAAAAATATCCGGATCCGTAAGAGTTTTCAAATCTATGCAATATGCTTTAGGAGAATTTTTATAATTATATTTTTTTACGAGTTCTTCGTCTATTTTTTTATGTTCTCTGTCAATTACTTTAGAAAAATTAAGACCGAGAGACTGGCAGAAAGGTACTTTTAATTTATCATTTGAACCCACGGTTAGTAATCCGAAAGTTCTGCAAATTATTCCGCGAAAATCATATATACTGCATTCTTTTTCATCATTCAAAAACGGACAGCGGTACATAAAACCTTTTTTATCTTCTGCTTTTTCATACTCTTCTTTAATTTTTTTAACTCTTTCAAGCACCTTTATCTGTTCTTCTTTTGAAAGTTTAAAAAAACCAAGCATTATATAATCAAATTCGACCTCGGAAAACGGATACTGTCCTTTTTCACAGCAATACGCACAACCTCTTTTACAGCAAATATATTCTTTTTGCTCTTCAAAATAACCTTTTAAAACATCATTTATTGTATTGAGGTACTGTTTAAAGTACTTTAATCGTTCAAAATCCATTATTTCTAGACCGTACTGCCAATATTATAAGACTCTTGCATGAATTTGGTAGAGTTAATTTCACCCTTTTTCCAAACTCCCGTTGCTCTTATTATACCTTTTTCAGCAGGAGATTCAAGACAGTCTAAAAATCCTCTAAACTCTTCTACCGTTCTGTTCATGCATTCGGGGTCCGTATCGGCAGATGTCATAATATAGTAAAAATCCTTGCCGATAATCTTTGTATACATACCGCAGCATCTGTCAATAAAGGTTTTCATCTGACCGGACATCGCGTAAAAATAAACCGGAGTTGCAAAAACTATTACATCAGAATCTATCATCTTTTTTAAGATTTCATTCATATCATCCTTCTGAACACAACCCGAATAGTCATTTAAATTACAAGCCCCGCACCCGTTACAGTAATTTATATTCCTATCTTTTAGAAAAATTTTCTCAACCTCATTACCGCTCTCTTTAGCACCTTTTATAAATTCGTCACAAAGAGTGTCGGAATTTCCGCCTTTACGCGGAGATGATGATATTACCACAACTTTTTTTGCCATTTTTACTCCCTCTAATTCTATGATTCATAATATCATCTGATAGCTGCTATCAGTCAATACTAAACTCCTATAAAACTTCTTGTATTTGCTTCCGGATTAATTTTAAGAATAAGATTTTTTACCCAATACAAAATAAGCATGCTTACAGTAGAAACTGCAAAAAACCTTACAAACACAAGAGCGAGAGCACATAGTACACAACAATTAACTGTAAGAACCGGCGGCATGTCAAAAATTACATTGTAAATAAAAAATACATACCAGTGAATAAAAAAGATTCCAAAACTGTATTTCGCAACAAAATCAAGAGCTTTGTTTAATTTCACATGAGAAATCAGCCATTCATCGTAATGTTTAAGATATGCTAAAAGCAAGATAGTTAAAAAGATTTTAGAAACAGTACCGTTTGAAATACCATACTTCATGCCTAAATAGATATTTCCGACAGCGGTTAACAGCATCAAAATCCAATAAATCCATCTTGAATCATAGAATTTATCAATAACTTCCTTATATTTAGAGCAAAACATGCCAAAAACATACATAGAGAAAAAATGAACAAATCCCGCAAAAACATAGCCTAAATATGCCATATATTTATCAGCATAAGATAAACCCATCACCGTATTATAATCGACATCATGCCTCGGCATAAAAATAGTTATTAAAAATAGTACAGGCAATAGTTTATATAAAATATTTTTCTTTTCAAGATAAAGCAAAATCCAGCTTGCTAAGAAAAATAAAATTATCATCGGAATAAACCAGGTCGGAGTATTATGAACCCTCCCTACGGATATCATCATCGGGATTTGTAAAAGCGGATTAAGTCCGTCAAAAGAATTGCCGTATTTCAGGGGTAAAATTAAACAAAAAATAATTCCCGGAACAGCTGTATATAGATAAGGTAATATTACATTTGTCCATTTCTTTTTCATATAGTTTTTAAATTCATACTTATAAGAAAGATGCTGGAACAAAAACCCTGAAATAAAAATAAACAAAGCAGTCCCGCCTACAAATACTTCAACTGCAATTTTTCTTGTAAGACTGTCTGCCGCACCAAATTGCATAGTATGACCGGCTACAATTAACAGTATTGCCAGCCCTCTAAAAACATTTATATAATTCAAAATCTTTGTTTTCTTTACCTCGGACATAAAATCTCCCCGCCTAAGATATTATTTAAATTATATCGCAAAAAAACTTTACATATTTGCTTTTTATTTTTTTATGTTACGATAAATGGTAGTTTTATGGAGTGTGTATGAATATAACAACTAATTACGGCCCTGGCTTCGGGAGGAAACCGAATGTTTCGGAAATGAAGCTTTATACTAAAACAATTAATGAAGGATTACAGGTACTAGACAAAAAAGTCGGAATTATATTACATAATTCTTCTGCTCCGGCTGTAAAAAGCCAAAATACAGGGATCGGCTCTCTTTTGTCTGAAACCACAGAAAAAAAACTTGTCCCATTCTTAAAAGAACATGCTGTTACAACTATTCAACAAGAACCGACAGGTTTGAGAAGTGCGACAGATGCATCTCCGTACGCACCGGTTGATATGGCAAAAAATACTCTTATGGCACCGTTAGAAAAACTTGTCGGACTTATTTCGGTAGGAACGTATGCCGGAATAGTAGCTAACGCTCCTAAAAATGACGAAAAAACAGATTATAAATATGTACGCGAAAATTATCCGAAAGCTCTTAATGAAGCCTGGGAAAATTATAAAAAAGGCGACATGACCGAGTTTAACGAATTTAAAACTCAACATAACGAAGAATTGGAAGCCGGTGCTTTATATCAGGTTCTTTCAAAACTAAACAAGACAGATAAATGGAAAAAATGGAATGTTACGGATAAAAACTTATTTAACCCGCAAACACCGGCTCAAACTAAAAAAACACAGGCAAGGCTTGAAGAACTAAGAAAAAATTATAGCGATGATATTGATTTCTATTTCTTCCAGCAAATGCTTTTAGAAAAAGAAATACAAGCAACAAATAATAGAAATAAAGAATCAGGAATAACAATAATCGGGGATTCTCCTGTTGCATACAGTTCTGTTGAAGCTTGGAAAAACCAGGATTTATTTATGAAAGATATGGCTCTTGGTGTTGGACCGGACTTCTTTTCTCCAAACGGGCAAAGATGGGGCTTCCCTGTGCTCAAGCCTGAAACAATTTTTAACCCTGACGGAAGTTTAGGAAAAGGGGGAGAATTCTTAAAACAAAGATATGAAAAAATGTTTTCCGAAGCACCAGGCGGGGTAAGAATAGACCATATTATAGGTCTAATCGACCCGTTTGTTTATTCTACCAAAGAACCTAAGATGACCGAAACAAATTCCGGCAGGCTCTATTCTTCTCCAAACAGCGAATTGCTTGGGAAATATGCAAAACAAACAGATGAAGATTATGAAGCTATTTTGACAAAAATCATTATTCCGGCGGCAGAAAAATACGGTTTAACAAAAGAGGATATTATCTGCGAAGATTTGGGAACAATAACTCCTCCGGTAGACAAAGCAATGAAAGACTTAAAACTTTCAGGTATTGCAGTAACAGAATTTGATTACAGAGGAAAAGAAACTGCTCCGGAAAAAATTCTAATGCTGGGATCTCATGACAACTCTTCCTTCATAGAATACACTGAAGGCCTGTTTAAAGAGAAAGATATTAATGATAAACAAGAACATTTTGCAAAGAAAACACAGTATCTTGCAGAAGATACAGCTCCGTACGGTCAAAATTTTGACACATATTTAAATGACTTAAGAACAGACAAGAAAAAATTTATGGCTGCTTCTTTTGCAGAACTGTTTACAAGTCCGGCAAAACGTATTCAAGTTTTCTTCACGGATTTCTTCGGAATCCCTAAAACTTACAATACTCCGGGAAAAAGACAGGGATGCTGGACATTAAGACTTCCGGAAAAATTTGAAGAGATTTACTATAAAAATATTAAAGAGGGTCTGGGTTTAAACCTGCCTGAATCTATTGCAACTGCAATCAGACATAAAGGTGAAGATTTTGCCAGCCAGCACAAAGAACTTCTTGATAATCTGGATAAATTTACAGGAATCTTAAAAGAATAGCTAGATTTCTGCTTCAAATACATATTCAGCAGGTCCTGTCATAAAAATATTGTGATCAGGACCTTGCCATTCTATGTTAACAATTCCGCCCGGAAGTTTAACTTCAACAGAGCTGCCTAAAAATCCGTTAAGGACACCGGCCGCAACAGATGCACAGGCTCCTGTTCCGCAAGCAAGTGTAATTCCGCAGCCTCTTTCCCATACACAAAGATCTATTTTAGAAGGACTCTTTATTTTTACAAATTCAACATTTGTTTTTTCAGGAAATTCCGCACTGACTTCAATTTCCGGACCGTAGTTTTTTGCAAGAGAAAGTAAATCTTCATCATCCTTTATAAAAATTACAAAATGGGGATTTCCCATAGAAACAGCATTTCCTTCAAAAATTCTGTTTTTAACTGAAATTTTATAGTTCAAATTATTCTGAGGAATAAAAGGAATTTTTTCACTTTCTAAGATAGGTTTTGACATATTAACTCTTACATTTCCGTCATCCAGAACTTCAGGAGAAATTATGCCTGCCAGAGTTTTAACCGAAAAACTTTTTTTATCAAGAAGCTTTTTATCATAAACATACTTGGCAAAACATCTCATTCCGTTTCCGCACATTTGCGCGGTAGAACCGTCAGAATTATAAAAAAACCAGCCGATATCTGCACCTTCGGCTTTTTGATTAGGAATAATCAAACCGTCAGCACCGACTCCAAAGTGCCTGTCGCAGAGTTTTATTGCTGTTTCTGACATATCTGTCCAGCCGCTTTTAACAAACTCATAATAGTCAAGAATTACAAAGTCATTTCCGCATCCTTGCATTTTGGTAAGTTTTATTCCCATTTCAAAACCTCTTTTTTATAGTAAAATAATTATACAAAGGAATTAGAATTATGACAATAATAAAAGCACAAAAAGGAACAAAAGATATACTTCCGGCCGATATGCCGGTCTGGCATTTAATGGAAAAAAATGCTAATGAAATTTTTTCAAGATACGGAGCAAAAGAAATCAGAACTCCTATATTTGAAGCAACAGAACTTTTTGCAAGAGGTGTCGGAGATACGACAGATATTGTAAACAAAGAAATGTACACCTTTGAAAAAAGCGAACGTTCACTGACTTTGAGACCCGAAAACACAGCAGGAGTTGTCCGTTCTTTTATAGAAAACGGCATGCACAGACTTCCTATGCCGGTAAAACTCTGGTATAAAGGGCCTATGTTCCGTTATGAGCGTCCGCAGGCAGGAAGACAAAGGCAGTTCCACCAAGTCGGAGTGGAAGTTTTTGGCATAAAACAACCCACAGCTGATGCAGAAGTAATTCTTATGGCAGTTAATTATTTAAAATCATTGGGGTTAAATGACTTAAGTGTTGAACTTAATTCACTGGGCTGTCCTGAATGCAGAGATGAATTCAAACTTCATCTAAAAGCCGTTCTAAGACCCTACCTAAAAGATCTTTGCCCTGATTGCCAGACAAGATACGAAAAGAATCCGCTGAGACTTCTTGACTGCAAAGTTCCTGAATGCCAGAAGATATTCTCTAAACCTGAAATTCAGGAAGTAATTATGTCTGATTTTATTTGTGAAGAATGCGCGGAACACTTTAATGAATTAAAGAAATATCTTGACGAATTAAAGATTAATTACTCAATAAACAAACTTCTGGTTAGAGGTCTGGATTATTACAACAGAACCGTTTTTGAAATAAAATCCAATAATCTTGGTTCCCAGAATGCAGTTTGCGGCGGCGGAAGATACGACAGTCTTGTCAGAAACCTCGGAGGAGAAGACATTCCTGCCATAGGTTTTGCAATGGGTATGGAAAGGTTAGCCTACCTTATCGGAGAAAAAGAAGATAAGAAAACAACTGCGTTTGTTGTGTCAAATAATCCGGCAGAAGCAATTAAACTTGCCGAAGAACTAAGAAAAGCCGGAATAACATGCGAATTTGATCTGTCTAATAAAAAATTTGTTAAGCAAATCGAAAAAGCATCCAAGACAGCAAAATACGCGCTTATTCTCGGAGAAGATGAACTTGCGGCAGACAAAGTAACCGTTAAAAATCTTGAAACTTCGGAACAAAAAACCGTATCCCGCCAAATTGTAAAATCAGAAATTATATAATGAAGAATAATAGCTTAAATTTTTTGTCACCCTGAACTTGTTTCAGGGTCTTACAACCTTGATATTGCTATTTTCAATAGGTAACCCCCAGGGTAGAAGTGTGTATAAATAAAAAGGCTCCTTTTAAAAAGGAGCCTTTTTTATTACCTATATTTACTATTCATAAATATATCCGTTAGTAAGGTCAATTTTAATTGGAGCAAGGAGTCTGATATTAACTTCCTGATTAGGCATTGTTAATACTTTGTCTCCTTTAAATACTCTTCTTATGAAAGTCATAAATTTACCTTTTTTAGCCGGATCCAGAGTTGCAACACCGTAAACCATTACAGCTTGATCATTAGGTGTTACAAGGAGTTCATTCTTGATAATAACCTGACCGTTTGTTTTAAACAGTTTGCCCGGCTGAACATATTTTACCTGACCTTTCATATCGCTGCCTTCAGCAATTAAAAGATATTTTTCTTTAGTTACATAGTTCTTAGGAGCTTTGGCAGTATAAATATCACTTACACTTGATATTTGAGAACCGACAACTGTTTCAAGTTTTATAGGAAGTATTGTTCCGGCAGGAATAATACCGATTGAACCCTGAACTTTTACGTTATCAACTATAAAACCTTCCGCTGTTCTTTTTTGCATAACTTCAGCAAGCTTAGCATTAGGATTAAGCTTAGCTTCCTGCATCATCTTGTAAAGGATTGCAGCGACTTCCGCTCTGTTAGCAGGTCTGTCTGCTTCCATCTTGCCTTCATGCCCCGGCATTGTAACAACAAGGTCAAGAACCTCTGCTTTTGCAGCTGCCATTAAAAACCATGCCGGCATTAATTCATAGTCAGTATAAGTTTTTGAAATAATATCCTGAGCCTTTTGTTCACTTATTTGCTGTGTTGTAAGAGCATTAACGGCGATATTAATAGCTTCTGCTCTTGTTACAGAATCGAAAGGTCTGTAATTTTCACCTTTTGAATCCGGAATCAAATCAAAATATACGGCTTTTTGTATAATATTGTAAGCCCAGAATCCGGGATCAAGATCTTTGAAATGGATTTCTTGTTCAACGTCAGCATTTTCCTGACCCAGAGCTTTAATGGCCATAGAGGCAAATTCTGCTCTTGTAACAGGAATATCAGGCTTGTATGTTCCATCCGGATAACCTACTACAACACCAACATCTGTTAAAAACTTGATTGACTGATATGCCCAGTGGTCTTCTGCCATATCAGAATAAAAAGCATTAGCAGGGTTGTTTATCATAAATACAGCAGCTAAAACAAACAATCCTTGAAATATTTTTTTGAACATTAAAAAGTCCTCCTTTTCATATCCTCTCCTATTATTCTATGCTATATTAAATATGGAGTTTGTGCAATGTTTTTTAACAATTCTACATATTAAAGCAAAAAACAAACTTCAGGGACCTTACGAACAATATGAAAATAAGCTTATATTCATCACCAACATTCGGGCGCAGACTTAAAACTTCGGAAGAAGCCGATTATTGCGCTGTTTTAAAGAAGGGGAAAGAGCTGGCCGGAAATACCGGTAAAACAATACTTATTGTACCATCACCGTCACTTCCGCAAACTAAAACCACTAACACCGGAGTAGGTAATATCCTTGATCCTCAGGCTCTTGATTTTTTTGACTTCGCAAAAAAATACTGGGGAATCAACTGTATTCAAGATTTACCAAACGGCAGATATATTCCGAAAGACAGAAACTGGAGGATTTACTCCGGAAGTTCTATGGATCTCGGAAGCCAGCTTATCAACCTTGAAATATTGACAAAAGATCTTATTGAACCTAAGGATTTTAATAAAATAGTATATCAAAATCTTTTTCAAGACAGCGTTAATTTTGAAAATGTTTTAAACCCTGATTCAGAGACAGAAAACGTACTGAAAAAAGCTTATAAGAATTTGCTCAAAGCAGATACCGAGTCTAAAAAAGCTATGCTTAAAGAAATAGAGACTTTTAGCAGCGAAAATAAAAGCTGGGTAGAGCCAAAATCCATTTTTCATACACTAAAAGAATATTATCATACAGAAAATTTCAGAACCTGGTCCGATATAGACAAAGATCTCTATAATCCGGATAAAATCAGCCTTGAAACAAGAAACAAAAGAATCGCAGAAATCACAAAAAACAATTCTTTCGACACAGGATATTACAAGTTTAAACAGTACCTTGCAGATAAACACTTAAAATTAGCAAAAGAAAAACTTAATCAAAAGGGTATAAGATTAAGCGGCGATTTTATCTGCGGATTTTCCTGGGATGAACTCTGGATGAGACCAAAAGCCTTCCTTCCTGACACAAAAATGAACTGGGGATTTCCGGCTTTAGATCTCAATTCCAAAGAAGGGCTGGATTTATTAAAAGAAAAAGCTGCCCTATATGCCAAAAGATATGATGATCTCCGCGTTGACGCTGCCTGGACATATATTAATCAGCCAATAGAATCAATTAACGGGAAAAAAGTAAATACAAAAAACTATTATGGAGAAAAGGCTCTTGAAGCTATAGAAGAAAGCGTAAGAGCTGTTAAAGGAAAAGACTTCAACACAGAAAATATTATGTATGAATTCATCGCAGCGTTGGAAGATTTTAGAGCACTCGACAATAACAGAGAAACTGATCCTATTTTAAAAAACAGAAACAAAATTTATTGTTCCAATGACTTAAGCTACCAATGGGGTTCGACAAAAAGTTTTAAAGATCTTGGCTGGGCAGGAGAACTTTACACCCTCGGAACAACGAACCACGACCAGAAGACAATGAAAACGCATTTTGCATCAGAAAAGTCAAGAAAACTACAAACAGAAGTTCTTGCTGATCTTCTAAAAATACCTAAAGAAAAACTTCAAGACTTAAAAGAATTTATAAAGGCTAAGTATGCAGAACCAATGCGCGCCAGAAATAATTTTATTTTCTTTGCAGATGCCTTAAACCTTGACGGAAATTATAAAGATAATCAACATCATACAAGTGACTATCGAATGAAAATTGAATCTAATTATCAGGATCACTATTTTAAAGCTCTTGAAAACGGCGAAGGTTACAACCCGATGGATGCTCTCGAAAAAGCTTTTAGAGCGGAAGGTTTGGACAAAAAAGAGCCGGAATTATATAAGAAAATTGTTAAATACAGAAAAATCCTTGAAGAACCGCAAAAAAATATTATCAAATCACATATATTAAAAGGCGGACTTGCAGCTCTTGCCGTATGTTTTGTAACTTATGCAGCCGTAAAATATCATTCAAACAAAAAAGAAAAGCCGGTTGAAAACCAACCGGCATAAGTTATCCGCAGTCAAGATATGTTTTTAAGCACTCAACATTTTCAACTTTTCTCAGTTTCTGTATTGCAAGATTTTCAATTTGCCTGATTCTTTCTTTTGAGAACCCGAGAGCATTTCCTATCTGTTCTAAAGTTTTTGGCTCCTCATCATCAATCCCGAACCGTCTCCTTATAATCTCCTGTTCTCTTTTATCCAGAACACTTATTAATTTGGTTATATCCTTTTCTTGAAGCTTCATCTGAGTACTTGCCTCCGGAGAAATATAGGTCGTATCTTCTATATAATCCTGAATAGATAAGTCATCCGTCACAAGAGTATCAAGGCTCACAGGTTCTTTTTTAATAGCACTCTTAACTTCCTCAATCTTTTTTGTGTCCAAACCGGAAATTTTGGAAATAGTCTCCTCATCAGCATCCAAAATATCGCTGCAAACAATATCCGAACAGGCTTTTTTGTATCTTCGTATTTTTTCCAGCATATGTACAGGAATCCTAATTGTTCTTGAGTGATTAGAAATAGCTCTGATTATTGTTTGTTTAATCCACCATGTTGCATAGGTTGAAAATTTAAAATTCTTTCTGTAATCAAACTTTTCGGCAGCTTTAATTAAACCTAAAGACCCTTCCTGGACGAGATCCATAAACAGAACACCCTGTCCAATATATTTTTTGGCAATACTTACCACCAGCCTCAAATTAGCTTGAACAAGTCTGTTTTTAGCATACTCCTTTTCTTCTTCAGAACCCTCCTGAATCATCCTCCCCAGCTCAATTTCCTCTTTCTTTGTAAGCATACGTTTACGCCCGATTTCTTTCAGGTACATTTGTAAAATATCGTCATTATTCACTACGGCACTAAAAGTTTTAGGCGCATTCGGATCCATTTCCGTATCGTCAATAAACTCAAAATTACTCATAGCTCTTCCCATCTTTTTCTCCTTCCCATCGTATCTACCATGTAAGACGACATTTTTTATAAAAAGTTCCATAACCAAACCTTACCCGGTAGAACGCTTCACACCCTTATTGTCATTCCGGCCCTCCATTTACCCATCCATTTACCCCCGAGCCGGCATCTGTTTTACTCGTGATTCGTGAATCGTGATTCGTGAGCCGAAGTATTAAGATTTCAAAAAATAAGCAATGTTTATTTAAGTATTTTTTAACCACGATTCACGATTCACGAATCACGGCTCACGGCTCACGAACCAACCCCTCACCCCATCCCTCTCCTGTTAGGAGAGGGAGTAATACCCCCTCCCGATTCACAACTCACGGCTCACGATTACACACTTGACCACTGATGTCTTGCACATTTCATTCCCTATTTACCCCCCGATTGGACTCCCTTTTTTGGCAATGTTTTTAATTCTGAAAAACTGCATAATTTAGGAGACAGTAAAGGGAGGAGAGTAAATACGGGCTCCTGACTTACAGGACAACTTCTCACCCAAAGCTGAAAAAGTAATACTCTTTAAGACACAAAAGTAATACGGTTTGTAGAATAAAAGTAAATCTACTCCGCCTACTAACAAAGGAGGTTAAAATGACGATTAGAAAACTTACTGTGGCAGCTGCAATTGCCGTTGGTATAGCAACGTGTTCGTTCAATACGGTAATGGCAGCCTGCCCATGTGACCAACGCCCTGTAGTAACTCAGGG
>CALVCR010000060.1 GCA_944326125.1 Candidatus Gastranaerophilales bacterium
TATCTTTCGCATGGTTTAGTTTATAGCCCGTGGTCAGTCGCTCTATACTCTTATTAATCCCATTAGTAGAATTATTCAGGCTATCTAAAATTATCATATCCGTCAGGTTGGTGTTTATGCTTAACATATCAACACCTCGCTTTCGCGTGATTCGTGAGCAGTAAGTCGTGAATAGGGGGTAAACCTCTCCCGGATTTGTAAATTCTCCTCCGGTTCATTAACAAATCCTTCCCTCTCCTCTAAGGAGAGGTAGAGGCAGAGTGTGGCGCAAGAGCAGCTTCCAGCCCCCCCCGTGGCACCAAACCCAATCAGGGAGCAGGTTACAGGCTTGTTTATACAACTTCCGCTCTGAACGCTTCTCATCTTTCGCTATTCCTTAATAACAGACTTTATTTACTTGTTTCCTTACTCTTTCTTAATTCCACATTTTCGTGGGTTTATAACACTTTCGTAACAAAATTTTTACATTTCGTTACATTTATATCCCTCTTCTTCTCATATTTTAGCATACAGCTTAGTTTGCAGAAAACTTTTAAATTTTTGTAATATTTTACTATCTGGCAAAACTTTGATTAACTTTTTTTAGAAATTTTTCGTTTTGAAACTTTTTCAAAAACTTCTTCAAAACTTACAATCGGTTCAAGCCTGTACCCGCAGTGTTCTGCCAGAGTCCCACCCATCATAAACAGTTCTTCCTGCGGATATCTGCGGCATATTCCGGGACGTTTTTTGTGGATTTTACATTTATGTGTCTCTTTATCCAGATTCATACACTCAAAGACAAGTCCTGTTTCGTCTTTATCTATAATTTTCAAATATGTATAAAAAGGATGCAGTAATTTTAGTTTTTCAAACTCTTCTTCTGTTTGTATAACTTTTTTATGTTTAACATAAATTTTCTGGCAGCATCTTCCGCAGGCATTACAATGACCGACTCTGTAATACTTGTGTCTTAAAATATACAAATAAAAGAATTTTTTTAAAGCTTTAAACATTGACTAACCGCGATTTTGCAAATCTATACTCGGAAGAATCTTCCCGTGACAAAGTCATAACTTTAGTAAAATATTTATTTGACTGTCTGTAATCTTTATTGGAATACAGGACACCCCCCTTTTCCAGACAAACCTTAATAATACGCTCTTCAGGATTAATAAAAGATTTCAAATCTTGAATTATACCGCCATAATCTCCGGCAAGTTCAGGATTTAAAATTATACAATTTTCATATTCATAAAGAGCAAAATGATAATTATTTTCTTTATAATAATTTTCTGCCCACTCTCTGTGCCCCGCACAACTTGACTTATTAAACCCTTGCTCCAGATCATTAACAGCTCTTATTATTCTCAAATATTCATTTTGATTGTTTAACACAAGCGGCAAGAGTCTTTTCATACAGCAATATGCGCCTGTATAATCCCCGAGTTCAAGCATCACAAACGGCAGACGCTCCAATACATCAAAAGATTTCGGATCAAGACAATATGCCTGCTTTAAATATGCAAGCGCCTGCATATATTCTTTTCTTTCATAATAAAGCTTTCCAAGCAGGAAATTAATATCAAAGCTGGTCGGATAACTTTTTACAGCCTGTGAAAGCGCCTGAATAGCCATTTTAGAATCTTTTGCCGCAACAGCTCTCAAAGCTTTCTGATACAAATCATTTCCCATATTGACAAACTCATCAATACTTTTTTTGATTTCCTGGTAATATGCTGATTTCTTATCCTTTGCGTATTTAAGGTATTTCTGATAATAAAAAACAGACTGAAACCTCATACCTTTAGAAAAATATGATGTTGCCAAATTCAAACAAACAGATTCATCATCAGGTCTGATAGAATGAGCCCTTACCCAGCATTCCACAGCTTTTGAAGTATCCTGATTCTTATAAGCAATATTTCCCAAATACAGATACGAAGGATTTTTTCCTCCGTCAAGTTCAATAGATCTATTAAAAGAAGCCTCAGCTTTTTGCATATCATTTAATTTGTAATAGCAGCGCCCAATTTCGTAATACAGTTTATAAGAAAAACTTGTATTAACCATATCCAGATAGAGATTAAGCGCATTAGAATACTTTCCTTCCCTGTAAAGATTCTTAGCCGCCTCAATCTTTTTATCTTCTATATCGGAATTGTCCTCAATATAATAATCAGAGCCTGCCATAGCTGTATTCTAGCATATTTAGAGTTCTAAATCATCACGCAATTTAGAATTTGTTACAAGGCTTGATAAAACATCATCTTCGAATACGTCTACAACTCCGTCAGCAAACAGTTCCTGCATTCTTTGAAGGTGAGATAAATCTTCTTCATCACTCATTGCAATTTTGTTAAATTTTTTAATATCGCAATCTTTTTGGAATAGCTCAATTGCATTGGATGAAATTTCAGTTCTGTCAACATAAGGATTTGAAGAAGCAGCACCTGCATACTTTTGCGCATTTGCCCTTATTGCAGCAAGATTGATTACATTATTCTCTCTTGTCAGCTGAGAATTATATAAGATATCTTTGTTATTGTCGTTGATATTGTTGAACATGAGACCCTAATCTCCCCGATTATCCTATAACATTATCGTACATTTTTCGACTCTTGTTATCAACTATTTGGATGAAATCTTTATTAATGACCCTTTTTCTTAAATCTTACACCTTCAACTTCGTGCACATCTTCGGTTACAATAAATGCCTTAGGATCGATTGTATGAACAAGCTCTTTTAATTTAGGCATATCAAACTTATTTACTACACAATATGTCAGAATCTTTTCCTGTCTGGAATAGCCGCCCAAAGTTTTCATATAAGTAACACTCAGATCTAGCTCCTGTATAATAGAATCACCTATTTCTCTGGATTTATCGGAAACTATTCTTACAGATTTAGCCTTATCAAGACCTTCTAATACCGTATCAATAACTTTTGATGCAACATAATATGTAAGAACAGAGTATAATGCTCTGTCCCAACCCAACAAGAGACCGGCTCCCATATATATGAAGAAATTTATTCCCATCAAAAGCTCTCCAACAGAAATTATCTTTAATTTTTTGGAAAGTTCTATAGAAATCATCTCCGTCCCATCAAGAGATGCATTGTTTTTCAGTATCAGCCCTACTCCCAACCCAAGCAGTATTCCACCGAATACAGTAGCAAGAAGCAAGTCTTGCGTAATAATTCTCCAGTGAATCATATTGGTTGCAATAGAAAGCATTAATATAGCAAAAAAAGTTTGTATTACAAAGACTTTTCCCAATGTTCTCAGCGCAATTACAATAAAAGGCAGGTTAATCAACATTATGAAGAAGCCTAAATTCCCATTTGTTATATAAGTAGCCATCATTGAAAGACCGATAACGCCGCCATCGATTATTTTATTCGGAAGCAAAAACATTTCTAATGCCACTGCGACAATAAAAGCCCCAATTGTAAGGAATACGGCTTTTACTATATATTCTTTAACAATCTGCCCCCTTGTCTTAACTATTTTTGCAGATTTTTTCCTACGTGAAAACAATATTTTACTCTCCGTTGTTAATCTTTTTTCTTAAGCATTTCAAAAATGTTTTTATGCTTAACAGCTGTTTTATCTATCGGTTTTACCCCTAAAATTGATTCCAAATCAGCCTTTAAAGTAGTTAAATCATCATATTTTTTCAATAATCCATCCATACAAATAGAAACATCTCCTGTTTCTTCTGAAACAACAAGGCAAGCGGCATCCGAAACTTCAGACATACCAATAGCTGCTCTGTGGCGAGTTCCGTATTTCCAGCTGAGTTTCGGATCTTCAGTAAGCGGCAGAAGAACTCCGGCAGAATGAATTTTATTTCCGTCAATTATCATAGCCCCGTCATGAAGCGGAGTATTCGGATGGAAAATTGTCAGAATCAACTCTGTAGAAATTCTTGCGTCAAGAACCGTTCCAACTTCCGAATAAACATTAGTACTCAAGGCTTTTTTAAATACAATTAAAGCTCCTGTTTTTGTCTTGGTAAGATATTTAACAGCCTCAATAATTTCCTTTAGAATATCGACTTCGCTCTCAGCAGCTTCTCTGTAAGTTCCATGAGAAAAAAATGTTCTCTTAATAAATCCCGGCTGTCCAAGATATCCTAAAAAACGTCTGAGTTCAGGCTGGAATATAACGATAAGGCTCAACGAAATTAATGTTACAAGAGATTTTAAGAATACACCTACAATTTTAAGATCAATTAAGATTAAAATTTCACTTACAATCCATGCAAAAACCAGAATAAATAAACCTTTTACAAGATTTTCCGACTGGGTATTTTTAATAAACTTTTGGTAGAAAATAAACAGTACAACAGCGATAAACAGAATTTCAAGTATATTAATCCAGTTTAAAGTCCACTGGAGCGGGCTAAAAAAACTGTGAAATAATGAAATCAGTCCATCTATCATTGCTGCCTCAATCTATTGGGAATATTTTCTCTCGCTATCAAATCCTCTAAAGATTCTCTACTTACTATCATATCAGATTGTGAATTATTTACAAGTACCATTGCCGGTTTTGGAACTCTGTTATAGTTTGATGCCATTGAATAGTTATAAGCTCCTGTATTGTATACACAAACTATATCACCTGTTTCAAGGCGCGGAAGCTCAATATCTTCAATTAAAATATCTCCGCTTTCACAATACCTTCCTGCCAATGTAACGAGTTCCGTATCAGAATTGTTCACTTTATTCGCAATTTCTGCCGTATATTTTGCCTGATACATACTTGGGCGCGGATTATCAGCCATTCCGCCGTCAAGTGCAACATATTTACGCACACCGGGGATATCTTTAAACGAACCGACCGTATACAAGGTGACTCCGGAGGTTGAAATAATACTCCTTCCCGGTTCAATATAGATAACGGGTTCTTCTACAGAGTACTTCTCAAGAGCCTGCTTCATTGCTTCGGTAACAGCACCCGCCAGCTCATCCACGGAAGGCGGACAGTCATTTTCAGTGTACTTAACCCCTAAACCGCCCCCTATGTTCATTTCTTCCAAGGTTATACCATGGACTGTTTTTATCCTGTAAAGCTCTTTTATAAGGATTTCTACTTCATCATAATAGCTTCTTGTCTCAAAAATTTGCGAACCGATATGAGCGTGAATACCTTTTAAGTTTAAATTATTATAATCATTTTTAATAAGATTAATAATTTCATCAATCTGAGACAAATCAAACCCGAATTTAGAATCAACCTGTCCTGTTTGTATATAATCGTGGGTATGACATTCAATCCCCGGTGTAATCCTCAAAAGAATATCCGCCGTTTTGCCTTTATTCTTAGCAATTCTGTTAAGAAGCTCCGCCTCATAAAAATTATCAACCGAAAATCTGCCGACTCCTAAATCCAGAGCGAGCTCAATCTCATCAGCAGACTTGTTATTTCCATTGAAAAGGACTTTCTCCATATTTACACCGGCTTTATACGCAGTATAAATTTCTCCTGAGGAAACAGTATCAAAACCGAAACCCTCATCGTCAACTATCCGTAAAACCGCAAGATTACAAAGAGACTTACAAGCATACATCATCCTGATATTTTTATAATCTTTAAATGCTGATTTATACTCTCTGCAAATTCCCCGAATAGTTTCTTCATCCAAAACATACAAAGGAGTTCCGTACTTCTTTGCAAGCTCAACCGTATCACACCCGCCGATATAAATATGGTCCCTTTTTTCTATCGTAACCGGTCTCAGAGACTGATTTATACTCATACAAAAACCCTCTTATGCTGCTATATCCTTATTCTAGCAAAATAAAAGGGTTTTTACAATATGAGGTAAGACTATTTTTAAACAGCTTCCGTAACAACATACTTGGCTGATTTGGACACAACTCCGTAACATACCATTGTCAATCGGTTATTCAGTGCAAGCATTGTTCTATAGTTATTTGCATAATTATTCATTGCACCCATCATTTCATCAGCCGAAACTCTTGATACCAATGAATCTGCTTCGTGATTATCTACTTTTTCCTGTGCATATTTTTCTACTAATAATTTGTCGATAAAGTCTCTTGCTCCGATTGCCATAATATACTCTCCTTATTTACATTAATACTCTATTTTCTTAAGAGACAATAAAAACTAAACCTTAATAAGAGCCTCATTATTATGGACTTTATTGGGTTTTTGTTTTATTTTATATCTCTTGTATATATAAAGTATTTAACTTTAAAAAAATTGCCTTTTTGGATTGCAATTGTAAAGTTATGTAAAGTTTCTCATTAAAAATTTCTTAAATCTTAACAAAAAGACTAATATCCGCCTGATTCACCGATTGTATCAACAGCTTCAACCTTAATATCGGTGATAAGTTCGGAGTAAGATATTACAACAATAGTTGGGATATGGCGTTCAAGAAGCTGATAAAGAGGAAGCCTGATTCTTGGAGAGCAGAGAATTACCGGCTGCAGACCTATTGCCTGATGAGCACGCATTAATGTCATTGCGGTAGATTCAATCAAATCCTGAACCTGCATTGGATTTAACAGGAACATTGTACCGAGCTCCGTTCTCTGGCAGCTGTCATCAAGAGTCTTTTCCCATTCAGGAGAAAGTGTAAGAGCATACAAAACCTTATCTTTATCAACGTTATTCAAACAAATTTGACGGCCTAAAGCAGCTCTTAAACGTTCAGACAAGATATCAGGTTCTTTGGAAAATCTTGCATAATCGCACAATCGCTCAAATACAAAGATAATATCCTTAATAGAAACTTTTTCTCTAATCAGGTTAACAAAAATCTTTCTCAAATCGCTTGTTGAAATAATAGCCGGAACAAGGTCATTAACAAGGGTAGGGTCTTGTGAACGTACAAGTTCCATAAGCTTGAGAACGTCAGTTTTTGTCATAACTTCATCTACGTGCTTACGTACGCATTCCTGTAAGTGAGTAACAAGAACGTCTGTTGCATCAACCGCAGTAACGTTTTTAGTCGCCTTGGCATCTTCAGCGCTAATCCAGTAAGCCTGAGTTTGATAAGTAGGATCAACCCCGACAATGGCATCTTCAGGAATAGTTTTCTTAACAGAATCCCACTGGTCAGCAATAACCATATATTTACCCGGATAAACATAACCGGAAGCTACGACATTATTACGAATGGAAATAACATATTCGTTAGCTTCAAGCGCGGAAGAATCCATAATACGGATATTCGGCAGGATGTAACCGAGTTCGTCCGTGACTCTTTGACGTAATGCAGCAATCTTAGCGAGGAGCTGACCTTCCTGATCAGGATCTGCAATAACAAGAAGCCCTGCACCGACCTGCAAGCTCAAAACATCAACACCGAGTCTTTCATACATCTTATTAGGGTTAACCAAATCCTGCATATTCTGACGAACGCTTTCTAACTGTCCTAATTGAGATTGAACATCAGCATTAACAAGTACTGAGAATCCGGCAACCGTAAGAATTATAGTAAAGAGTAAAAACGGCAGAAACGGCAAGCCCGTAATAGGCGATGTTACAGTAATTAATCCTAAAAAGAGCGCCGCAAAAAACAAAGAATAAGGTTTTGAAAGTATCTGGTTCGTCAAATCTCCGCCCAGTGAATTATTACCTGCAGAAGCACGGGTCATTACGATACCGGCAGATATTGACATCAACAGAGACGGAAGCTGTGAAGCCAAACCGTCACCGATTGTTAATACCGTATACTTACTGATTGCATCAGCTATAGGCATCTGGTTAACCAGACAGCCTATAGCTAAACCACCCACAATATTAATTATTACAATAATGATACCCGCAATAGTATCACCTTTTACGAACTTCATGGAACCGTCCATAGAACCGAAGAGGCTTGATTCTCTTTGAAGATCTTCACGTCTTTTTACCGCTTCTTCCGGCGAAATCAACCCGGCGTTAAAGTCCGCGTCAATTGTCATTTGCTTACCAGGCATAGCGTCCAACGCAAAACGGGCTGCAACTTCAGCAATACGCTCGGCACCCTTTGTGATTACCATAAACTGAACAACCGTAATAATAAGGAAGATTACACCGCCTACAATCATATTTCCGCCGGTTACGAAGGTTCCGAATGCGTGAATAACTTCTCCTGCATCACCTTTAGCCAGAATCAGACGGGTTGATGCAATAGAAAGCACCAGACGAAACATTGTACCAATAAGGATAATGGAAGGAAACGCCGCAAGTTCCAGAGGTTTCTGCACATAGAGAGAAATCATCAGCAGCACAATACCGAGGGTTATATTCAAACTTATTGAAAAATTGATAACCCAATTCGGCATCTCGATAATGAGGATTAAAACCAGAGTCATTATGAATAATGCCAAAAATATTTCTGATATTGGTTTTGAACCCGCTCCTTCTTGTGCCATTACATACCTTCTAATGCTTTCTTAATGATTTCTATCTGGGTGTCAACAGAAGCATCTACAATACCGTTATTTGTTTGGAATATACACCCTCCTTCTTCTACGGAAGGATCTGCAACTATATTTATTTTAGAATCTATACCATACTGATAAGTCATATTAGGAATAGTATCTTTAATAAACTGAACAGCTTGAGGTCGAACTCTTATTATAATTTTAGGTTCGTTTTTAGATGTAGTTTTCAAAATATCCACAATTGTATCAATTAAAATTTGAGGATCTGCATCTACTTCTTTTTTTATAATCTTTTTTGCTATATCAACACTGATTTCTAAGATATCAGGTGCGATATATTCAAAGACATCTTTCTTAGCATTCATAAAAGAGTCAAGAGATTGGCGGAACTTTTCTAAATCTTCATTACATTTTTCAAGCCCGGCTCTATAGCCTTCTTCAAAAGCCGATTTCTTAATATTTTCAGACTCTTCCTGCGCACGGGAAACCAGATTTCTATCATCGATTCTTCTGTAGCCTCTTCTTCTTGAACCTCTTCGTCTTTCCTGCCGCTGTGTAAAGTCTATATTTTCAATATCAAACAGGTCAATTTCCGGCTCTTTCGGCTGTTCTGCTCCCTGTTTCGTCTGCGGGACAGCTTCCTCTTCCGGTTTATATTCGGGAATCTCAGGTTTTACAAGTTCTTGAACCTGCTCCTTAGATTTTTTCCCCTCCCTCAATTTTTGATTACGTTTTTTGATAATCATAGTTTAATTATATACTATCTTCAATGTATTGTACAACAATGCCGGCTACTTTCAGAGGCATATCACCATACTCTCCGTCATAAGACTGGGAGATAAACCTCTTAACAAGAGGCCGTTCATTTTTGATAATTTTTTCAACCCTTTCTCTCGGAACTTTTTTATAAACTTGCAAAAGATCAAAAAGAACATTATCTTTTGTAAGTTTTTTCTTAATAGGAAGATAATTCTTCATTTCTTTAAGACAATCTGTAACGAGATCTCCGTCAAGATGAGATTCTAAATCTGCCATATTCATATACTGTGATATAGCAAGCGAGTCATTTGAATCAAACTTATTAAGAATTGTTGTAACTTTGTCCTGAGATAAGATTTTAAGAACAAGAGCAAGAGACATGAGTTTCATCTGCTTATTGCTAATACCTTGCGGAGCAGATGCTGCAGCTTTTTCAGCTCTTCTTTGAGCACGTCTCTCTTCACGTTTTTTCTCTGCGGCAGCTTGATTCTTTTCAGCCTCAGCAACCATTTCCTGCTGTCTTTTCATTTGCTCTTCTTGAGCTTGTTTTGCCATTGCATCAATATTTGATTGACTCTCAGCACGGTTTTTAACCTCTTCATCAATTACGCCTTTTGCCTCAAGTTCTTCAATGCTTTGTTTATAGACCTTGATGACATGATGTTCAACAGCTTGCAGCAATTGATCTTGCGGAATTTTTCTTATCATTGCCTGCTTTGCAACTTCAAAAATAGTAAACGCAATCTTTTGCATTATACTATCCCAGTACTGAGGAAGTATTCCGGAATGAATCAAGTCAATTGACTTATGGAAAGACCATTCTGCAATAACCTGAGTTATAAAAACAGCCTGTTCCGGTGTAAGATTAAGAGACGTATCATTATAAAGAGCTTCTCCGGCAAGAAGAGTAAAATTGCCGAGAGTTTTGACAACATATTCTTTTTCCCTGTCTTTCAAATCAGCAGGAACAAGTTCCTTAGCCTGTTCAGCCATGGATGCCGCAAATGCTTTATAATCGAATCCTTCTATTGGCATAATATTCCCTCAAGATATGGTAATCCCTATCGTATTATATATGTTTTAAAATCTTTTAACCTCATATAAGTTAATGATTTTATTAATTTAATATAACAACTTCTATTTCAAATTTTCTGTTCCATGGGTAAATATATTCAGAGCTGAAAGCATACTTGAAAATTTGTGATAATTTTTCTTCATAAGGCCTCATCTGTTCTTTTATATCACAAGGAGATTCAATATTTCCTCTTACGTTAGCCTGATACGCCCAGTCATCAAGGAATCTTACTACTTGAAGTTTTCTAAAAGCATCCTCGGAATATTTTTGCGCTTTAAATTTCACTTTCAGACAAGCCAACAAACTGCCTAAAGTATTGGCAGATGTATTCCATCCCGCATATCCATAAAAACTCTCTAATTCAATCCGGGGCAGAAGCTGCGCCACAAAAGCGTTATCCGCACCATTAGCAAACCTTACGTCAGCAACAGCATACGGTTTGTCCGGCGGAACAAATTTACCTGCAAAAGGTTTTGTTTCCCAACCCATCACAAGCTCCCCCTGTTTTTCGATAAAGTTGTTAACTACAAGTATTAAATCCGCATCAGCAATAGAGTCCGCAAGCTCAAAACCGCCCAGCTCCAGCTGCGAAAGAACAGAATTTTCTATAGAAATATCTTCATAATTAGAAATACAATTTTTATATTCCGGCTCAGTAAAAACAGGAAAAATCTTGATATCTTTTTCAATAGAGCGTGAAAGCAGAGCGAGCGGGATTTCATCCGCGCCGGTCTTTGTCTTACCACCCATAGATTCCAGAATTTGAGCTTCCTCAACATTTAATCCAAACTCTGCACAATCATCTTTTGAAAAAATAAGGGTATCGAAAATTCCTTCTTTTTGCCACTCGAGATAAAGCTTATTAATTTCAAAATTCCGTCTTCGTGTAGCTAAATAATCTTCTATAATTTCTTCCGGAATATCCGTTTTTACAGATTCACCTTTATGAGTCAAATATGAATATTCAAAAATCTTTTTACCCCAATCCTTCCAATACTCTTTTTCTTCCTCATTACAGTTATTATTTGAAATCCTCATTATACTTGAAAATGCATAAACTTTAGCCTTTTTCGCAATAAGAATCTCCTTTAAAGAATTAACTCTGTCCTGTAATTCGAAAAAGGTTTCAGTTGACCTTCTTGAAGGAATAAGCCCCCCATAGATAATCGTATCAAGAGATAAAATTATTGAATCAACTTCCGGTGAATTCTTAAGCCAGAGCATAAGATTTTTAATATCTGCTTGTTTTGTTAAATCTCCCAGTAAGTTGCGCGGTGGAATAAGAAGTTCAATTTCTTCATCAATTGAGCAGATATCTTTTGCCAGATTATAACACACAGGACGATTATCAATAGGAATAAAACATATTTTCATAGAGGTATTTTAGCATAAATCAAAGAATTGTAGTAAAATATTAACAGGAGATATGGAATTATGATTCAAAGCATTAATTCTCAAACTAATCCGTACAAATACCAGCCAAGAAGACGCAATATTGAATTTGCCGCAAGAACTGGCACAGGTACTCTTACTCCTAATCCTGCAAAGGTTAAAAGAAATAAAATTTTAAAAACAGGATTTTTTGTTTTTCTGGGAGTAAAAATAGCTATGCTTGCCGATCTTGTTTTCGCAAAAGGAAAACACATAAAAGCATTATGGAATAGCATAAAGAAAAATAAATAAAAAAAATGGCACAAAGTGTGTGCTTTTTGTACCAATTAACATAGTATAGTTTTATAAAAAGATTTGTTGTTATCTAATATTATTTTTATTTAAACTTGCCTTTAACCCTCTTGCTAAATCGTGACGTCCGCTTTTTTCATAAATAGCAGTCATTGATTCTAAAAACTTAAGGTTATCAATATTAGGATTAGACTGATTTACAGGTGCGGTATTAACAGGTGTTGTATGTTTTTTAACCTGAGGTTGAGCCACTGCTGTAGGGGCTTGCGGCGGAATAGGCGCAGTTACCGTATTCTGTACCGCGTTCTGAATCGGCTGCGGATTAACATAGTTTCTTAATCTCGGATTATGAAACTGAGTTTCCTGAGGTTCGCTTTCATAAGGGTTTCGGGACTCTCTTTGATACGCATTCAATCCGTAGTTAACAGTTGTAAACGGTTTTTCAGGAGTTACGTAAGGTGATGCAATCGGCTGCATACCACGATACATATTAATTTCTCTTTCATTTAAACCCTGGCTTAAACCGATTTTCATTTCAGGTTCTTTACGTTTGAATAATCTCATAACAAAGTATCCGAGAAGCGCAACCAGACCGAATGAGAAAATCTTATTGGCAGTATCTCCTGCATCTGATTCATCTACAGTTTCTTTTATAGAATTTACCGTTTGTGATGATTTTAATTTATTAAACAAAGAAGATGTTTTTTCTGTTTGATAATCTTCTTTATAAATAGGAGCATAGCTATCGATAGGATTATTGAGCTTAAGAGTCTTAGACTCGTCCTTCGCTGCAACAGCCGGTGCTAAAGAATCAAATGTAACAGTCGCATCCGCAGCATTTTCTGCCTGGAAAAATATACTGATACCGTTTCCTTGCGGTTCAACCATTACAGTATCAACATTTGATACATTGTTGTATACAGTATTCAGAGTTTTTGATGCTCTGATATCTTTCATAGTAAGTGTAATCTTATTAGAATCCTGAACCTCTTTTTTCACATCAACAGCTTTATCTGATACAAGAACAATATTATATGTATCTTTAACAGGTTCTATTTCTATAGTTTGTAACACATTGTCTTCTGCAAAAACAGACAACATTGATAAAAACATTCCAACAAACAACAATACTCTCTTCATAAATATACTCTCTCTCCCTTGCTTTTAAGTGTACATGGTTTGCATGCCCATGCCATCAATCAAGGGGTTAAAATTCTTATAGACCATCTGGTCAATAAAATTATATCCGGTTTGCTATAAAGTTTATTAAATCATAGACGCTGTAGGAGTTTCTGCTAAACAGTTTTAGAGAAACTTCACATCCCAAACAAGATGTTAATACGTATTTTGTATTGGTTTTGAGTATATTTTTTCTTTTGTTATTAAAAATTTTTGCCATTATTTTATATTCGCTAAATTTTGAAATACCATTAAGCCCGCAGCACTTATCATAATCGTTCATTTCAATATATCGGAGGTTTTCAATATTATTTAAAAACCATTTTATATCATCATAATTATCAATATTACAAGGTTTATGGAATGTGACCTCTACCGGCTTTTTAAGAGTAAGTTTTAGATTATTTTCTCTAATATATTCATAAATATTTCTAATATTAATAGTTCTTAAAAACTCTTTAACTTCTTGAGACTCAGCCCATCTTGAATAATCTTTGAGAGATTTTTCACAACTTGCGCAGGTTGTTACAACATCTTTGATATTATATTTTTTCAAAATTTTAACAAAATTTTCAATACTTTGGTTAAATCCCTTCAAATCCCCTCTTGTAAACAAAGAAACTCCGCAACAGGAAAAAGAAGGGTTTATAACCTCAATACCAAGAGCATTTAATATTTTAACAACCGACTTATCCCCGTTAATTTTTGCTCCGCAGCCGCCAAAATAAAGAACTTTTTTATCAAAGGTTTTACTTTTAGCCTTCGGAGTAAATAGATTTATAAAATCAACAAAAGCTCCAAAAACAATTTTTTTTTGAATAAAAGAAAGAATCTTTTGTCTTAAACTTGATTTAAAATACTCGGCTTTTGCTGCAGCTATAATGTCAACAACATCAATACCGCTGGGACAGAATCTTGAACAAGCCCCGCATTTCAAGCATAAATCCAAATAGCGGTTAAGTTTCTTTGACATTTTCAACTCACCTTTTATAAGCCCCTGGAGCATAATAAAATGTCCTCTTGAAACGGTGCAGTCATTTCCCGTAACTTTATAAACAGGGCAAACTGACTGGCACAAGCCGCACTTTGAACAAGAATGAATATTACCCTTAAAATCTTTCAGCTGCTTCATACTAAAATTTTAGCATAAAGGGAGAATATAAAATAAAAAACAGCGGGGCGGCTTTTAAAAGCCGCCCCGCTGAAAAACTGTTGCCTAGTTCATTGAATAAGCTTTAGGTTTAGGACCTGCTTCTACAATTTCAGACGGCATATTTGGATATTTAGCAGCAAAGTTATCTAAGAACATTTGAGCTAATTTATTTGCAGCTTCATCATAAGCAGCTTTATCAGACCAAAGACCTCTTGCATCAAGCATTTCATCCGGAACATTCGGACAGCTTGTAGGATAATCAACATTAAAGATGTCATGGTGTTTAAATTCAATGCTATCAAATGATCCGTTCAATGCAGCAGTAACCATAGCTCTTGTATAAGCAAGTTTCATACGTTTTGCACCTGATGCAGCGCTTCCGCCTGCCCAACCTGTGTTAACAAGATAAACCTTTGTACCATACTTATCAAGTTTTTCACCAAGCATTTGAGCGTATACAGAAGCATCCATCGGCATAAACGGTTCACCGAACAATGTTGAGAATGTCGGTTGAGGTTCTGTTACACCGCGTTCTGTCCCTGCCAATTTTGAAGTGAAGCCAGTTACAAAGTGATACATTGCAGCATTCTTATCAAGTCTTGAAATCGGAGGTAATACACCGAAAGCATCAGCTGTTAAGAAGATAACAACTTTAGGAATTCCGCCCATTGAAGGAATTTGTGCGTTGTTAATATAGTTAATCGGATAACCTACACGAGTATTTTCAGTTAATGAACCGTCATTAAAATCAAATTCTCTTGTTTCAGGATCCATAACAACGTTTTCAACTAATGAACCAAATTTGATAGCATTATAAATGTCAGGTTCATGTTCAGGATCAAGGTTGATACATTTTGCATA
>CALVCR010000061.1 GCA_944326125.1 Candidatus Gastranaerophilales bacterium
AATTTATCTAACTTCTACACAGATATATAAAGTTTTGGGTTTATAAAAAATTGCCTTTATCTATTCGGTTTGTTAAATTTTTGTTACATACCCTTATTAGGGTAAAATTTACACTTATTCTTTGTGCATATGCTAGTATACCATATTTTTACATATAATTAACTACTCCACCAGATAATTTTACAAAATTTAATTAAAATTATAATTCAAGTACTCCTGTAAAGCTGTAATAATCAGAAAATTCGTAGTTAATAAAACTTAATAATTACTACTTACTCGGGATAGTAATAGTAAATTCGCTTCCCTTTCCAACTTTCGATTTAACTTCAATTTTCCCTTCATGTTTTTCAATAATTTTTTGCGAAATTGCAAGCCCCAAGCCGGTTCCAACCCCGACGCCTTTTGTTGTATATCCTGCAAAAAATATTTTCTCCGGCTCTTTAATTCCGCATCCGTTATCTTTAATTTTTACAATTAAATTATTCTTTTTATAATCCGTGTCAATAGTTATTGTACCCTCAGAAAGAATTGCTTGCGTTGCATTTACAAGAATATTCATGAACACCTGATTCAACATATTAGGATAACATTTAACAGGAGGAATATCTCCGTAATGTTTAACTATATTAATCCTGTTCTTTGTTTCATGACGAATAAGATCCAGAGTCAAATCAATTTCTTTATTAATATCCGCATCCTGAAGCTCAGCCTCATCAAGCCGTACAAACTTTCTTAACGAAACAACAAGACGATTAATTCTTTCAATAGCTTCCTTATCAATTTCATTAATTTCTTTCAGGAGAGAAGAAGTATCATCGTCTTTTATTCTGGATATTAATTTTGCAAAAATCTCGTTATTAGATTTAATTGATGCCACCGGAGTATTAATTTCATGTGCAACTCCGGCCACCAGCTGACCGAGTGATGCCATTTTTTCAGAATTAATAAGCTTCAATTGTGTATCTTGCAATTCCTCAAGAGTTCTCGTAAGTTCTTTTACCATCATTGCATCTTTTTCATAAAGCTCTGACTGAATAATTGCATTTCCAAGCTGGAAAGAAACTCCGTCCATAACTTCAAGAATATCATCCAGTTTTGTTTTTTGCTTTGTTAAAAGCACAATAACACCGAGTTTTGTATCCATATGAGAAATCGGAATAATTATTCTTTGCACCAGCTCTTTAAACGGACGGGCCTCTTTGTATTCTTTCATACAAAATACACAAGAAATTCTTTCATCCGCGTTTCTGTCAAACGTAATATTTTTACCGATATCTTTTCTTTCATCAGATTCTTTAATTATATAAGATGCCGTATCGGGAATATAGACCGCATAATAAGCCTTAAAAGCCGCAAATAATTGAGAGAGTTCAGAAAGCGCGGATGATAAAATCACGGATGTATCAATAGAACTTCTTATAATATTAGAGATATTATTAAGAAGCAAAAGTTTCATTGCCTGAGACTGAGCTTGAGATTTTATTTTTGCAAGGTTTTTATTATCCGCCTCCAAAAGCGCGATTTTTTTCTGATATGCCTGATTTCTGGCAAGCATGTTCTCCAAACCGATTTTGGATGTAACATCGGTTAAAAATATAATTGTATAAGCCCCCTTTTTAGTAGCCAGCATGTCATAGTAAAAATAATCATTTCCTGAAGTTTGATAAGTAACATGCGCACAAAAATCCTGCGGCGAAGCCAGAGCTTGCAATATAGGAGAATGTACCGCAACATCATTACTCACAAGAGCACACACATTATAATTGAGCTTATGCGAAAACTTTTTAAGATTATCAAAATCCGGAAATACGCGTTTAAACAGATTGTTCATAAAAACAACCTCTTTTTTATCATTCACAACGATTACCGCACTATTGAATTTATTAAATAAATCAAACTTCCCCATATGAATATTATATAATCTTTCTAATGAAAAAGCGAATTATACGAATAAAAAACAAATATTAAGTTATATAAATTTTTACTTGACAAGTTTTTTATGTATGGTATATTTACATGGTTGTTAATTATCACAAGGAGGATTTATCATGAGAGTTAATCCTGTAAATGTTATGCCCTGCTATACAAACAGAGCCTATAACAAACAAGTAACAAGACCCGACTATTCAAACAATCGTCCTGTAACAGACACCGTAAGTTTTAGAGGAGCAAAAGCAGGTCTTTTAGGTCTTCTAGGAACGGCTGCAGGAATAGGTCTTGGCACATTAGCCACCATAGCAACAGGCGGTCTTGCAGCTCCATTGATTTTGGGAGCAACAGGATGTGCAGCCGGATGCATAGGCGGCAGCACTATTGAATCTAATGAAAGAGCAAAAAAAGATTCAGAAGACTAATTAAACTTATCTTAATTAGTACTTAAGACAATAAATGCCGAATATAACCTATCTTACAACATAGCCGATAATCTAATGTATTTTAATTAACCAGTAATTAAATATATATGTGTGAGATTATTAAAAACAATAATATTTGGTATTTTGTTTTTATTTATCTCTGGCAGTTGTTCTGCCAGAGAATTTGCACATATTTTAAATGACAGCTGCATTGACTCACTGTATTATAAAGCTATTAACCATTTTAAAAATAACAATAACTTTGAAATCGAAAAAGATCCGAGAGGAATTCTTATACGATTCAAACTGTCAAATACTTGCGAAGAAGTTAATTACGTAGGGGACACAACCTACCAAAATATTTTATTTGCAGAAGATTTTTTGGCAAAAATAAAAAATCCTGTTATAATAGAAGTGCACACGAAAGAAGCTTCCTGCACGGAGAGGGGAAATCTTAAAAATTGGGAAATATCAACACTCATAGCCAATCGTATTGAGTCGATTATCCTGGCACCAAAAGGAAAGCTTCCGAGAGACAGAATCAGTTCGGTCGGATACGGGGAATTTTTACCGCCAAAGAATACTCCAAATAATGGTAGTAATTACACCAACCGGGTTGATATAATAATACTATGTAATGTAAGTGGAGAATAGTATGGCAGATAACGAAAATAATTCAGATGGAAGAACTAAAGACTTAAACAAATTGCTAATAATAAGCTTAGTTTCTACAGTTATGCTCTGTGTAGTATTTGCAGGAGTGAACTACCTTGTAATGGAAAACCTGTTAACCCAAAAAATCGGAAAAATTAATTTGGCACAGGAAGAACTTGCTGATGAAGAAAGTTCTGAAGACGAAATTCAACGAGGTATAATTGTTGATCTGGGAGATTTTATCCTTAATCTTTGCGACGAGGCTCAGAAAAAGTATTTAAAAGTTAATGTTGCAATAGAAGTTTCTCAAAAAGATACAGATTTTCCAAAAGAAGAAGAACAAGTTAAAAGCAGCGGTCACGGCGGACATGGCGCAGCTCCCGCTCCGGTAGATCCGATGGAAGCAATTCAGAAGGAAATGGCGCAATTTAAGCCTGCAATAAGAGACGCCGTCATAACGAATCTTTCAAGCAAAACTTCTGCAGAATTATCATCTGCTGCCGGAAAAGAACTGGCAAAAGAACAGATTGCAAACGATATTAATTCAATTTTAGGCGGAGAAAGGGAAGTTTTAAGAATAAGCTTCGGACAGTTTATCATTCAATAGGGATTTTAGATGGCAGAACTAAAAAAAGAATTGAAAAATACAGAACCTGATATCTTTGAAGACGATATGGACGAATCTGAGCACAAGAGTTATAAACTCTATAACTTCAGACGTCCTGATAAATTTTCAAAAGACAATTTAAGGGCTTTAAGAGATATTCACCGTGAATTTTCTAAGGCGATTTCTCTTATCCTAAGCGGTTATCTTCGTATGAGGGTAGAAATAGAAATTGTTTCTGTAGATCAATTAACTTATGAAGAATTCGTTCGCTCCATGCCATCACCAATAAACGTAGGTGTATTTGAATTTGAGCCTTTATCAGGACAGATACTTTTAGGTATAAGTTTTGAGGTTTTATCTTGTATTGTAAACCGTATGCTTGGCGGAGTCGGAAACATTGATACGCAATCAAGAGAACTTACCGATATTGAAAAAGCTCTGGCTAAAAAGATTATCAATATAATTATTCAGTCTCTGGAAGATTCCTGGAACGCTATCATTCCTGTTACAGGGAAATTTATAAGCCTGGATGATAACTACCAGTCTATTCAAGTTGCAACTGCCGGTGAAATTGTTGCCCTTTTAACGTTTGAAGTCCAAATTTCCGGAAAACACTTTGGTTTATTTAGCATCTGCTTCCCGTATCCGGTTTTGGAAACAGTACTCGGGCATTTAAGCACACAGCATATTTTCCAAACAAAAGGTCTTGTTGCATCAAATGAAGAACGCTTGAAAATGATTAGCAAACTAAACGCTTCAAACGTTGATTTAAGAGTTCAATTCGGCTCTTGCAGCATAACTCTGGATGACTTTTTACAGCTCACTGAAGGTGATATTATAAAGCTTGATAACAAAGTTTCAGATGACTTAATAGTAAAAGTTAACGGCGAAAAGAAATTCTTTGCACGGCCGGGAACAATAAAAGATAAAATTTGTGTTAAAATAACTGATGTATATGACGAAATGCATGAATTATTAAGAAATTATTTTTAGAGAGGACTTAAGATGCTAGATGACGATTTCAAAGAAACAGATAATATAAATGAGGAACCGTCTCCGGAAGAACCTGAAATCCCGGAATCAGAAATTGTTCCTGAAGAAAAAATTTTTCAGGAAGAACAGGAACAACCGGAAGAACAGGCAGATGAACATGTCCATATTGAAGGACACAATGGAGATTCTACAGTAACAGTTCAGCCTGTCCAATTTGCATCCTTTGAAGATTTAGATCAGGTCCAAGGTCCTCAAAACCAGAACCTTAATATATTATTGGATGTAAAACTCCAGTTAACAGTAGAGCTTGGACGCACAGAGCTGCCTATTAAAAAAGTTCTTGAACTTACTAAAGGTTCTATTGTAACCCTTAACAAGGCTGCAGGTGAACCGGTAGAACTCTATGCAAACGGAAAGCTTATAGCCTACGGCGAAGTTGTTGTAATTGAAGATAACTTTGGTCTAAGAATTACCCATATTACCGATCCGGCTAAGAGACTGCACTCTCTCGGGTCAAACACTAATACTCAGGAAACCTAACCTTGACTTCGGGGTATATTTAAAGTATTTTTAAAAGGTGCGAGAAATCGCACCTTTATTAGTATCACAAAATTTTAGGGAAGAGAACATGGATTTTACTACACTAACCATCGACGTTTTAAAGATACTTTCTGTTGCAGGAAGTTATGGTATAGGAATCATTTTATTAACAATTATTGTAAGACTTGCTATGTGGCCTTTAGGGCTCTCTCAACAGCGTTCTATGAGGCAAATGCAGCTATTACAGCCAAAGATGAAAGCTATCCAAGACAGATACAAAAGTGATCCGCAGAAAATGCAGCAGAAAATGATGGAGTTCTATAAAGAACACAAGTTTAATCCGATGGCAGGGTGTTTTCCTTTGTTAATCCAAATGCCGATATTCATTCTGCTGTACTCAACCTTAATGAGCCCGCAATTTATACAAATGGCAGGTGATTCACAGTTTTTATTCATAAACAGACTTGATGCCACAATGAAAACTTCTGCAGGAGTTTCAAATGACGGAGTTTTTGGTGTTTCAAAATACGATTCGTTTATGACAGGAAAAACTGCTAAAGTTTATTTTGTTGATTCTGAAGATCCTGAAACAGTTAAAATTACTAAACCTAACAAGGCGGTAGAAGTTCAGGGAGAACTTAATCCGGGCAATGCTCCGGCAGACTTTAAAATCAGCCTTGATAACTTGAACCTTCCTTTCAGCAAACTTGATAAGATTTCAAAGGCTGAAGTTCAAATAACGGATATCCAGACAAAAGAGTCTGAAATGTTAACTTTTGACAGAAAAGAAGGCCTGCTTATCAGTTCAATTCCTACAAAAGAAGTTAAAGCCGCATTCCACTGGGATGTACTGGCTCTTGTAATACTGTTCATGATAACAATGGTTCTGTCTCAAAAAGCTATGCTTTCTATGAATAAAAATATTCAGCAGGATCCGGCACAGGCAGCTATGCAAAAGTCCATGAATACATTTATGCCGCTTATGCTGGGATTTACATTCGTTATTATCCCGATACCTGCCGGTGTTCTTTTATATTTGATTTCAAGCAACCTGTTCCAGGTAGTACAAACTGTTATTATAAACAAACAGCTTGAAGCCGAAGACAAACGTAAAGAAGCAAAGATTGACGATGACGATGTCAATAATGCTAAGAAAATAAACCTTAAAGAGTAAATATGTTATTATCAGAATTTGATTACAAATTACCGGAAGAATTGATCGCACAAAAGCCAAGTGAAAAGCGTGAAAATTCCAGAATGATGGTCCTAAAAAGAACCACCGGTGAGATTCTGCATGAACATTTTTTCAATATTGTTGACTTACTGGATGATAATTGTATCCTTATTCTTAATGACACAAAAGTTATGCCGGCAAGACTTTACGGATATAAAGATACCGGAGCCAAGATTGAAGTTTTTCTTTTAAAAGAAAAAGACGATCACAAATGGGAAGTTTTAATTAAGCCGTCCAAGAGAGTCCGTCCGGGAGTTGTAATAAAAATAAGCGATGAATTGTCCGCAGAAGTTATAATGCCATTGCCGGAAGACGGTAAATGGATTGTCAAAATGATTTACGAGGGGGATATCTTTGAAATCCTTCACAGAGTCGGAAATATTCCGCTTCCGCCTTATATTGAAAGAAAAATGGCAGATGAAGACTTAAAGAAACTGGATTTTGAAAGATATCAAACAGTTTATGCAAAAGACGAAGGCTCTGTTGCAGCTCCTACTGCCGGCTTGCATTTTACTAAAGATATATTAAAACAACTTGAAGAAAAAGGTGTCCAAATAGGTTATGTTACTTTAAATGTAGGTATTGGAACTTTTAGACCGGTAAAGTGCGACAACATCTTAGACCACCATATGGATTCAGAAGTCTTTGAGATTCCGGAAGAAACCGCCAGAATGATTAATCTCGGGAAAGCAGAAGGGAAAAAAATTGTAGCCGTAGGAACAACCACTGTTAGAACGCTGGAGACAGCAGCTATTTTATATAGTAAAGAGCTAAAAGCATGCAAGGCTGCTTCTGAACTCTTTATTTACCCTCCTTACCAGTTTAAAATTGTAGATAGCCTGATAACGAATTTTCATTTACCTAAATCTACTCTTCTAATGCTTGTAAGTGCACTTGCCGGAAAAGATTTTATATTTAAAGCGTATGATGAGGCAATAAAAAACAAATATCGTTTTTATAGTTACGGCGACTGCATGTTCATCGACTAAAAGGTATACAATACAACACAATATCAATTGTGTTGTATAAAGATACTTTTTTTCTTCAGCGGGATAAATTTAGTTTGTGGATTCTAGTCCAACAATATCTATCAATGTACTTTTCTTTTTCTTTATTTACGAAGCAAAGAAAAAGAAAAGT
>CALVCR010000062.1 GCA_944326125.1 Candidatus Gastranaerophilales bacterium
GTTCTCATTAGAAACGGCTTTTTTTTATGCGTAAGCCGGTGTGGAGCGCCGGTGTCGTGTCGCGTGAGCGATACGAGCAGGGCGCGGAACACTACGTCTGCGACGTAGGAATCTTTGATTCCACAGGCGGAAGTGCTACGCACGTAGATATTTGGTCGGCAGACAATGGTTAGCAATACTACAAAATGTTTACCCTGCTAGTCTGCCTCTTTAGTAAAACTACTAACCAGGCGTAAGCCGCTCATCTTACGCAATTGCCGTAAAGTTGCGGTCAGAATACTCGCTCAAATTCTCTACACGATTTTGCCATCCTGTCAGGTATTTAGCCTTACTCGGATTTGCCTGAGCTATACTTTCATATCTGGCGAGTCTCAATTCTTCAAATTTATCAGGGTCATTTCCGCTCTTTTCAAGAAGAGATTTTGCAGCTCCGACACCCATATTTACAGCTGTATCAAACACTTGAGCAGCAAGATGCGGATCCTGAATCTTATCAGCTCCGCTGGCTTTATAATACATGTTATAATAAATATCTTTTGCTTCTTCGCGGGTTAATAATTTTACATCCTGCGCAGGCAATCCCTTGTTTGCTCTATACGTATCATAAGTTGATTGCAATACACCCATATTTCCGGCCTGTCCGCAGTCATCAGGGGTATATCCGCCTTCGGAATCAAGAACAAAACTAAGCATTTTATCAAACGCAGCATCATCATTGCTTACAGACACATTAGCCGGTGTGGACGCCGGATCTGCTTCACGTTCCGGATCAGTGGTATCAGTGGTATTCTCTTTATCCGGTTCCTTTTTTTCAAATATATCTGTATAATATTTTTTAATTTCATTGGCCTGTTCCTGCTGTTCCGTAAAACCAGCCCAGAGTTTTGAAGTATCAAAATCGGAATCAGCCTGTCCCTGCGGAAGCGGAGGCATACTGTCGAAAACAGAAAAATAAGGGGTAAAATTCATAAATGACGGCGAGAAGAATGCATAAGTGCTGCAGCTCCAAAACGGCATACAGCCCCAGAACGGAATTCCTCCAAAGAACATTCTATCAAGTGCACCATGCATCATTCCATGTAAAAATGCGTTCCCAAAAGACATAATTTCCCTGTGTTTATATAATACATATATATAAAGTTTACTTTTTCCTAAAAATTGCCATGATTGTAAAGATTTATTAACTGATAAATTAACTAGCTCATGTGCTACACACAAGGTGTAATTTTCTGGTATAATAATTTAACAGAGTAAGAAAAGGGAGAATTATGAATAAAAATCAATCAATCGGAATGTACGTAATCCTTGGTATTATGATTCTGGCATTTATTTCAATGCTTTTTTCCGGCCCAACTTCCAGCACTGAAGAAATTTCATACACTTCATTCCTGCAAAAAGTTGAAAACAAAGAGATAAAAAGCGTTGATATGGGAAAAGACGTTTTAATAGCCCTGCCGGTAAAACAGCCGGAAGCTAAGAAAAAAACTGATGTAAATCCGATTTACGGTGATGTAAAACCTCCAAAACTTCAATACAAAGTTGCCTATCCTGAAAATTCCGACATCTTACCGGTATTACAGGAAAACGGAGTTGAAATTAATGTCAAAAAAGCCAGCGACTCTAACTCAATGTTCGGACTGGGTTCATCTTTAATAACAATTCTCCTTGTCCTCGGTTTTATTATGCTGATTATAAAATCAATACAGGCAGGCGGTGCTCAAGCAATGTCTTTTGGCAAAAGCAGAGCTAAAATGCTTATGGATAATAAGGTTAAAACAACTTTTGCCGACGTAGCCGGTATTGATGAAGAGAAAAAAGAACTTGAAGAAATTGTTGATTTCCTAAAACATTCTGATAAATACGTAAAACTCGGAGCTAAGATTCCAAAAGGAGTCCTCCTTGTAGGTTCACCAGGTACAGGTAAAACTCTTATGGCAAAAGCTGTTGCAGGAGAAGCCGGCGTTCCGTTCTTTTCTATCAGCGGTTCCGACTTCGTAGAAATGTTTGTCGGCGTCGGTGCATCACGCGTAAGAGACCTTTTTGAACAGGCTAAAAAACATCAGCCGTGTATCGTATTTATTGATGAAATTGATGCCGTAGGCCGTCAGAGAGGTGCCGGCTTAGGCGGGGGTCACGATGAAAGAGAGCAAACACTTAACCAGCTCCTTGTTGAAATGGACGGTTTTGATGAAAATACTAATATAATTATTCTGGCTGCTACAAACAGACCTGACATCCTTGATAATGCCCTTTTAAGACCGGGTAGATTCGACAGACAGATTGTTATTAACAAACCTGATGTACTCGGAAGAGAACAAATATTAAATGTTCACGCTAAAAACAAGCCGCTTGCAAAAGAAGTAGATCTTAAAACTCTTGCAAAACGTACTCCGGGATTTACCGGCGCGGATTTACAGAATCTGCTTAATGAAGCTGCCCTTCTTGCTGCAAGACATAACAAATCGGAAATTGAGATGCCAGACTTAGAAGAAGCTATTGATAAAGTTATGGCAGGGCCTGAAAAGAAAAGCAGAATTATTTCAGACGAAGAAAAGGAAAATACCGCATACCACGAAGTCGGTCATGCTCTTCTTGCAAAACTGCTTAAAAATTGTGATCCGCTTCATAAAGTATCAATTATTCCGAGAGGTATGGCTCTGGGTATAACTCTTACACTTCCTGAAAAAGACCACCTTACAATGAGAAAACAGCAGTTATTAGACAGAATAACAATGATTCTCGGCGGCCGTGTTGCGGAAGAATTAATCTACGGTAAAGATAACGTTACAACAGGAGCTTCAAACGATTTAGAAAAGGTTTCAGCTCTTGCAAGAAGTATGGTTACGACATACGGTATGAGCGAAAAGATGGGCAATCTCGCTTACGGAAAAGAACAAGAACACGTATTTATGGGCAGAAACTTCGGCAATACAAGAGACTTCTCGGAAGAAATTGCCGCAGATATTGATAAAGAAGTGAAAAAGATTGTTGATACACAATACGAACAAGCAAAAGAACTCTTGAATGAAAACAAAGATATGCTTGAATTTATTGCAAAAACTTTACTGGAAAAAGAAACTCTCGACGAAAAAGAGTTTGAAGAGCTTATGAACGAAGTAAAAAGCAAACGATCTTTTGATAACTGGAATTAATTATAGGAGCCTAAAATGGACAGAGATGAGCTGATTTTTCAAGAGTACAAACTCTACACGGAACAAAAAGACAATTTCATAGACAGAAACTTTAATACAAACAGATTCTATATGATATCAATTATTGTAATTCTGTTCGCTATGATTTTTACGGGGAATGTAGTTTTTATGGAAAGATTAACTGCAACACTGGTATTTTCAATAATCGGTATGTCTTTCTGCGCACTCTGGTGGATGAACGTTGATTCTTATAACACTTTAATCAAAATTAAGTTTGCAAATGTTATAGAAAAAATTGAAGAAAAATTTCCGGTTAAACCATTCACCGATGAATATAAAGGAATCGAAGAGTTTAAAAATAAAAAAGTATTTATGTTCTCTGATATCCAGAAACTTATTGCTGTCTTAGGTGCATTATTCTTCTTTGCGGTATTTGTAAGCGAAATATCACCTCTTATCGCAAGAATAGTAAGCAAAATTTTAAGTCTTCTTGGCATTGTTAAATGCGGTATATAAATAATTGATTTGGAAGGGAAAAGATGAAAGATAAAGGTTCAGGAGTTGTTGCAAACTGGAATTACGTAACAATCTCCATAATTGTTATTGCTGTATTAAGCGTTATGGTGTTGTATATGCCGGGGCTGGATGAATTTGACAGAACAGTTTTAAAATCCATCAGACTCGCGCTTTCGCCATTTCCTTCATACATTCCGGCATTTGTTACAGAATTCGGCAGAGCAAACCAGCTTTTATGGCCGCAAATCGCAGCCTGCTCCGTTCTTGTATCTCATGGAAAGTATTTAAAGGCTTTTCTGCTTGTATTTTTCACTCAAGGCTCGTTCTTTTTAACAGGGGTAATGAAAAATTTTATATGCAGAGAAAGACCGTGCGTATACCCAGAGTTCAGCTTTCCATCCGGACATACATCAACTACAACATGTTTCCTCGGAATATTAATATATTTAACCCTTCATTATGTAAAAAATGAATTCTGGAGATATTTTTTAACTATTGTATTCTCTGTTTGGATATTTTTAGTCGCGCTTTCAAGATTGTGGCTCGGAGTACATTATTTAACAGATGTTATTGCCGGATTTTTCCTCGGGTTTATGCTGGTTAATTTGTATATCATAATCACAAAATGGTTCACCAGATAGATAAGATAAAGGGCGGCGGGATTTACAAATCCCGCCGCCCTTTTGTTTTACTGATTATTTTACTTGATTTTTTTCTCAAGTTTTTCTAATCGTTTTTCAAGTTCCTGATTTTGTTTTTCAAGCTCTGCTATTTGTTTTTTCAAAGCGGCTGTATCGTTTGCAGTTCTAATATCAAGTTCTTTTACTGCATTGATAAGCGCATAGAACATTTCATCCCATCTGATTTTTAGGAAGCCATCCTCGCCTTTAAATACAGCATTAGGAAATACCTTCTGTAAATCTTGAGCAATAACACCAACATAAGGGATTTTTTCCGGATCATTTTTAAATGTATAATTGTAAACCTTAAGTTGCTCAATTTTATCTAAACCGCCTTTAAATACTTCACCAACATTTTTCAAACGTCGGTCAGAAACACTAGGCCAAGGGGTACCGTTTTGTCTATTATTGTTGTTTACGTGCATATCGGGGCGATCATCACTTCCGTCATTTCGCCAAATCATATATATATCTTCTTTTCTCATGTTTTCCTGACTCATTCGCATTAATGTTCTGGCGCCACTATTCATACCTAACCACGAATGTCCGTTAACAACAAGTGCACTGCAAACCTGTAAACTTCCATCAATAATAACATCACCTGATAACTTAAGAGTACCAGGTACAATAACAGTATCGCTACTGGTACCCAACATAATCTGATTGGAAGCTGTAGTCTTGGCATTTCGCCCTATGGCAACAGAATTTGTATGCTGCGCTGTTGCTCCATAACCTAATGCTACAGTATTTGTGGATGACGCTACACTATTCGGGCCTAAAGCAGTAGCAGATTCCCCAGAAGCTGTAGCTTGTCTCCCCACAACAACAGAACTCTCTCCAGAGGCTATTCCATTAGATCCTACGGCGGTGGCATATCTACCCTCTACCTTAGTAAAAGCTCCCAGCCCGGAACCACCATGCCCTGTTACGTTTGAGCTAGCCCCCAATGCGATCCCTTGATAGCCAGTAATCCTTGCGTTTGGGCCTATTGCAACTGGTTGGATGTAGCCATTCTGAGTGCCAGCAGTCGCATTCTGTCCTATAGCAACAGCTCCGGTTCCTCCGGCAGTTGCATTCTTTCCTAGAGCAACTGCACTGCCTCCAGATGGTGCGGAAGCACTATGTCCTATAGATATTGCACTAACAGTACTATTCGTATTGTAGCCAATTGCAATTCCACCTTGTCCATTAATATTAGCCGAATAACCTATTGCAACAGCTTCATTACTGGAGTTTGGCATATTTGATAAAGAAACAGACCTATTTTTAACTTTTATCATTATTGAATTACTTCCGCCGCTTTC
>CALVCR010000063.1 GCA_944326125.1 Candidatus Gastranaerophilales bacterium
GAGACCCCAAAACCCAGCTTTGAGCTAGCAGCTCTTTGAAGGGTTGAAGTTATAAAAGGAGCTGTCGGTTTCCTTTTGGTTTCTTTTTTAGTAACCTTTTCAACTTTAAATTCAGTATCGGGAGCCAGCAGGTATTCTTTTATTTTAAGGGCTTCTTCTTCATTATTAATATCAAATTTCTTACCTTTATATTTATTAACTTCCGCTTCAAATGTTTTGCCGTCTTTATCCATAAGAGCATGAATTGACCAGTATTCTTTTGGTACAAAAGCTTCGATTTCTTCTTCTCTTTCGCAAATCATTCTAAGCGCAACCGACTGAACTCTTCCGGCAGAAAGATGATAATTCCCCAGTTGTTTCCAAAGAACAGGAGATAGTTTATACCCTACGAGTTTGTCCAGAATCTGTCTTGTTTGTTGAGCCTTTACCCTGTCCATATCAATTTGGCGGTAATGTTCAACTGCATATTTAACAGCTTTTGGGGTAATTTCGTTAAACTCTATTCTGAAAACTTTGCTGTCATCAACATCAAGAAGCTCTTTTACATGCCATGCAATAGCTTCCCCCTCTCTATCAGGGTCGGAAGCAAGATAGATTTTATCTGAATGCTTAGCCAGTTCATTCAGTTTTGCAACGACTTTTTTCTTTTCAGGAATTACAACATAAGTTGGTTTGAAGTTGTTATGTACATCAAACCCGAGTATGTTTTCCGGAAGATTCCTTACGTGACCGAAGCTCGCCTCTATCTGATATCCGTCACCGAGAATCTTTTTAATGGTTTTGGATTTTGCTGGAGACTCAACAATAACAAGAGCTCTTTCTTTTTTAGATTTAGGTTTTTTTTCTGCTGCTGAGGTCGTCATGCTTTTTTATATCTGTCTCCTGCTGTCTGTTCTATTAATCCTTTTAACTCCATTCCCGTCAGGCAGATTAAAAGCTCATCTGCGGTCATGCCTGATGCGGCAATAAGTTCATCAAAACCTTTCGGCTCAACACTTATTATATCAAAAAGTCTTTTTTCGTCCATGTTTAATTCTGTTAACTTTCCGGAATCAGCAGAGTTAACTACCCGCTTAACTTCCCATCCGAGGGTATTGAGTATGTCATCTCCGGAAGTTACCATCGACGCTCCGTCTTTAAGCAGTTTGTAGACTCCTTCCATATTTGAACTGGAAATAGGGCCCGGAATACACATAAGTTCACGTCCTTGTTCCAGCGTTAAGTTGGCCGTAATTAAAGCACCGCTTCTTATTGCAGCTTCCGCAATAACAGTCCCGTAAGAAAGACCGGAGACAATTCTGTTCCTTTGAGGGAATCTGAATTTCAATGGTTCAAAAGTCGGGTAATATTCTGTTATAACAGCTCCTCCGCCGTTTTCAATTTGTTCATATAAGTATTTGTTTGTGGCCGGATAGGTATAATTTAAGCCGCTTGCGATAACTCCGATTGTTTTAAGATTATTATCAAGAGCGCTTTCGTGGGAGACGGAATCAATTCCTGCTGCCAGTCCTGAAACAATACATATATCAGTGTTTGCAAAGTCCGAAATAATTTTCCTGACACTGTCTTTACCTCCAAAGCTGGCTCTTCTTGAACCTACAAAGGCAAGAGTTTTTTCTAAATTGCACTCAGACAAGTTTCCTTTATAATAAAGACAAACCGGCGGATCTGAAATTTGTCTCAGCATGTACGGATAATTTTCATCATCAAAAGTTAGAATTTTTATTCCCTTATCCAGCACATATTCGAAGGTTTTATTTAAATCAAGATTTCTTCTTTTTTCTATAAAAAATTCCGCTTTGCGGACACTAAGTCCTTCTATTTGTTTTAAATCTTTTTCGGAGGCATTATAAGCAGCTTCAATTTCTCCGAAGTAATTATAAAGTCTCCGGATAAAAGTCGAATCCAACTGTTCTATTGATGAAAAAGCTGTCCAGTATTTTGTATTCATTCTCTAATCATAGCATAAATAATTAAATATCCTAGCCGATTTTAGCCCGAATTCTTTCAATGAGTTTATTAACGCTGTCCTTTTCTTCTTTCGGAATATCAAAATTAATATAATCTTCAAAATACTCAATAGCGTCTTCATAATCTCCTCTTGCCATAAAAAGAATTCCGACTTTTTTGTATGCAAGGGTAAATTTATCATTAACGGCAATTGATTTTAAGTAATTTGAAATTGCCTTATCAATTTCGTTATTAGCTTCATAAGCCTGAGCAAGTGCGTAGTATATTAATTCGTTATTTTCTTTGTATGCTACAACATTTTCAAAACAAGAAATAGCACCTTCATAATCTCCTAGCTCAAAATACACATGCCCCAAATCATAAAACGCATCATAATTTTCCGGATTATCTTCAAGGACTTTGTCCAATTCTTCAATAGCATCATCCCATCTTTGGTCTTCAATATATACTCTTGCAAGAAGGTGGGCTATAACCATATTATCTGTTAATTCATAGCTTCCTCTTTGCAGAGTACCTACAGCGGAGGCTAAATCTCCGGCTTTGTAGTATAAGTCTGAAAGATTTATGTATGCCTGCGCAAGCTGCGGATCGAGTTCAAGAGCTTTAATATAATAATTTTCTGCCTGTTCAAAATCTCCTACGCAAGAATATGCAACAGCAAGATTGTTATATACATCCGCATTGTCCGGCTCGGTTTCCAAAACGGAACTGAAAGCATCAATCGCCTCGTTGTATTTATGCTCTTTAAACAGGCTCATCGCCTTATCTATTTTTTCTGACATTATAAATCCTCTTCTTTTGTATCTATATTATGAATAATTGTTCTTACATTGCCTTCTGCTACAAAATCTTTCGGATCCATAGTCATTTTAATTTTATCAGCAATAATATCCTTGTCTGTCTGAACAATCTTAGATCTTCCTACAAAATAAACTTCATTTGGTTTTCCGGTATTTGCATCCGGGAAAACACTGACTTTAGGTCCTTGTGCATAATATTCATCAAACCAGATTTTAACATGACCGGTTCCTATATAGGAGTTTTGTTTCTTATTATACTGTTGGTAATCCGAATGAATAACAAGTTTTTTCCCGTCTTCTGTAAATGCTGTGGTCTTGGTGTTTCCTGAAACGCTCATTTCTTCTGTTATCGGGTTGTAAATAAAATGATGCCCTTCTGAATTATTATTTTCCTGCTTAACTTTAGCATTCCCAATCAGATCAATTTTTCGCAGTCCGCCCTTTTCATCAGCTATGATTACTGCTTTGTCTGAAAAACTTTCTATATCTTTATATTTAATCGATACAGCTCCTGTTGCAACCATTACACTGCTTTTAGTATCATACTCCTGAGTGTCTGCATTGATAACTACAATAGGAGTGTTCCCTTCCGTAATGATTGATTGAGAATCTCCCTCCGCTCTTACAATTTTATTAATTAAAGATACCTGTAATATATTTGCTTTAACTTCTCTTTTTTTATTCGCATTTACTTCAAAGGCATAAGGCTTGTCATAGAAAGTTGCTGTATCAAGCCTGTTGTTGCGTCTTATGGAGACATCTGCTCGAGGACTTTGAACGGTTAAATTATCAATCTTAACCGTAACGCCTCCATCCAGTTTGATTTTCTTTTCCTTATCGGAAAAAGTTTGGGTTTTTGATTCAATAATTAAATCTGATGCAAAAACCGCAAGGCTTGAAAATATTAAAAATGAGATTATAAGTATCTTTTTCATTAATTCTCCTTACTTATCACCATACAATTTTGTTTGAGTTTTTCCTATTATTTTAAACTTATCATAACCTGCGCCTATTATACATTTATCGGCAACAGCTGTCATTTCATTACCCTTTTTTATTATAACATTTCCATCAGCAATAGTATCTTTGTCGGAACCTGACCAAACGAGTTTGTCTGTAGATAGAGAGGTCTGGTCTTTTAGTACAATGTAAGTGTTTTCATATAATGTAATCACACCTGTTTCTTCATTATAGGAGCCCTTTGAGGACTGAAAGCTCATTGCTACTTCATTATCCTTATAAAAGTTACCTACAACATTATGAAGTATTGCCAAACTTTCTTCGTTACTGTAGTTGCCTTTTTCTCCGTAAATTTCAAAATATTTTTTACCGTCTTTTGTTTCTGTAATAATAATTCCGAGTGCATCAACTTTTTGTTCATTTTCAGTATCTTTAAGCTGGGCTCTGTTGAAGTTACTGGTAATAATTCCTGCTGATACAAATGCCCATATCATTACACCTGCAACGCAAATTATAGCAATGAGATAAGTACGCTTTTTCTTATCCATCTCTCTAAATTTTTTCAGAAGCCTTCTTAAAATGTCCATAAAAGTATTTTAGCACATAATTAACTATCTTACGACAATCTTGTATAATCACGAGTATTAAGTTTTAAAATCTCTTGAATTTCATCTTTATTATTTGTTGAACCAAAAATCACTGCAAATAAAGGATTGCACTTTGGATTAATTTTTCTCAATTCGAGTACATTAGAAAAATTTGAAAGATATTTTTCATAATCAAAAGACTTTATTTTAGTTTTATCAATACCTGATTCAACTTCTGCCATAGAAAAATAATAAATTTTACCGTCAGCTTGTGACAGAATTTCATTCCAATCAGGTTTTTGCCGGTTAAGGAAGCATTCATAAACATTTATTCCCCAGGCGTATTTTGAAACATCTGTTGTGCACCAGCCTGCAAATCGCATAGGATTAATTTCAATCGGAATTATTTTTTCATCATCGGTTAAGCGTACTTCTATATGCATAGGAAAGTTTCGTATGTTATTTTTTTCACCGATTTGTTTTAGAAGTATTGCAAATCTTGCCATATATTTTATCATAATGTCGGCTGACATAATGTAAATACGGTCTCTTACGTCTTTGGAATTCAAAAACGGATGTTGAAATATATTTAAAATAACAGGCTTTCCTTCTGAATCATAGTATGCATCAATAGCAAATTCATCTCCTGAAATATATTCTTCCAATATAAATTTAGAGGAATTTATAACTTCACTCGGATAAAGATTTTGTGCGGAATCCATTTCTTTTTCAATATTTGAAACGACGGATTTCCAATCGTTGTCATTATATACTGTATGAACTCCAAAACTTAAAAATCCCACTGATGGTTTTATAACAAACGGATATTTTAACTCTTCTAAAGGAAGCTGTTTGAGTTCTGAAAGTTCAGCTTCTTTAAAATAAAATTCCGGATATATTTCTGCAAGCATTTTCCTAAAAGCAATTTTGTCTTTAAAAAGTCTTATATAATCACTTAAATGTGATTCCGGAAGATTTTCCAATACCCAGTTTATTGAGTTTTCTGAATTTGAATAAATAACGGGATATTCTTTAAGGCTGAAAAATGCTTTTGCATCTTCAGAGGAGATCATATTTAAAGCTCCTTCTTCAATGCCTGATGACAATATTACCTCATTTTCAAGAACAGGCCAGTTGTTTTGTACAATTGTATCTATTAAAAATTCTGAAGCATACGGTTTTTCCAGTATTATCAAAATATGTACCCTCCGATAGATTTATTATAAAATTTTTAAAATTATCTGTAAACCCTTTTGTATATGTACATTTATACTAAAAAAAGACCGGTCTTTCGATCGGTCTTTTTTTTATCATCTTACATTCTATTTAATTCCTTGAGCTATTTACTTACCCATAGCGTAGGTTTTAACTACTGTAACTGATCCGTCAACGTTTTTACGAACTCCTTTGTCAATTTCTTCATCAAGGTCTGCTGCGAATGCTACCGGAGTGTATACTGCGTTTGCATCAATTGCTGCGTTGATTTGATCTCTTTGAAGGTTGTTTAAGATCTTAACGTTGTCGTTTGGATCTGGAAGCGGTTCCGGTTCCTGATCAGGACCCGGTTCATTTCCGTTAACTACAAGGTATGTAGTATCATTAGGTCTGCCGTTTTCGTTAATGTTCCAACCGTTTTCACCGTTTGCCATATCGTATGTGATTTCTGTATCACCATTTATTGTTATTTCTTGAGCATCTCTAATGTTTGTGTATTTCAATGTATAATCTCTGCTTGCAGTTTCAACTGTTAAGTTATCTGTTTTACCGCCGACAGTGATTTCATTTGCGTGAACACCGTCACCTAAGATTCTGATATCTTTTTCAGCTTGGAGGTGGATGTTATTTGCGTTAGCGCCTGTTAAATCCATGCTGTTTTTAGATTCAATATATGCACGATCCGGTGTTTGAATGTTAGTGATTGTTCCGCCGTTGATTGCTAAATAAGCCGGTGCTTCAGGATTAATTAATTTATATCCTTCCATTGTATCAATGAACTGTTCACTTGAAGTTAAACCGCCGATATAACCGTTTGCAATGAAGCTGTATTCATCAGCTGTTAATGTGGCTTTGCCGTCAGAGATAATATTTAATGTACCGGATTCAAGAGCGATGGTTTGTGCTGTAATATCAGAAGAGATACCGATGCTGCCTTCTCTTGCTAAAGCATCAATTGCACCGCCTACATTTAATGAACCGCTGGCAATTTGTCCTTCTTCGAAGTAGTAACCTCCGAGGTGGATGTTATGAATAGAATCAATGTTTAAATCTCCGCCGATATTATTTTTACCTACAACGTGTATGTAGTGTTTAATGTGGTCGTTAACACCTGTTGTGGTTGTTAAAGAAGCATTACCGCCAACATTTACGTTACCGATTTCGATTACGCCGCCTGCGTTAGATAATGAAAGGTTCCCGCCGACTTTAGCATTTCCTAAGTACATCATGCTGCCCAGGTTATTGCCTGTATCTGCATCAATTATATTGGTAGAAGAGCTTCCTGTTGATTTAGCTGTTAAATCACCTGTTACCTCAAATACATTTTTATCAGGGTTTGAGTAGTTAAGAGCTACAACACCTTGTGAATCAATTGTTAAATCACCGTTAATAGTCCCGCCGTTAACAACTTTTACAATATCTTCTCCAGAAAGAATGTATACGTTGCCGTCAACACTGACGGTTTCAAGTCTAACACCAGGGTTTTTAATTTGAGTTCCGTCAGATGGAGCTACTAAATAATCTTGGCCGTTTCTTGTAACGAGTTTTAATCCGTTTTCTGCGTTAATAACACCTTTGATAATATCTATAGAAGGAGCTGAAATATTAAATTCGCCGCCAACTGTAAAATCGGAGTTTTGAATAGTAATACCGTTAATAGCAGCCTGGTTTAATTTTGTAATGTCAAGCTGTCCGTTAACATAATTTACACCAAGAGCTTGAGTTGTTAACATCAAATCTCCTGCTGTTGTAAACTTTGCCCCGTCAAATAACATACCGTTCGGGTTAGATATAATTAATTTTGCAATACCATCATTCGCATTTATTGAACCATAGATATGTGACATACCGCCGTTAACAGTGTTGACAATTGTAAGTCCGTTTGAACCGTTCACAGCATTGAAGTTAAGGTTTTCACCTTTGTTAATGTTTAAGTTGCCCCAGTTAACATGAGCATTTCCGTCAAAGTTAAGATCTACGTTTCCGGTTCCGATTCCGCCTGCGCCGACAAAGCCGCCTTGTGTAGAATCAATAACGGAACCTCCGTTACCATTTCCTAATCCGATATCAATCGGTGCTGCCAGGGCGATTTGCATAGAAGCAAATACTGTACATAAAGCGATTGCTGATAGTTTTTTTGCAAATTTTCTCATAATTTTCAATCCTCTAATTACCTATGTACTTATATAAAAAATCTATACTTTTAAAAATTGCCTGAATATTAAAATTTGTTAAGATGAAATTATTCTTCATACAAATTTACTCCTTTCAGACACTTTTCAATCATACTATCAAAAAAGCTGTAAAGAAAAATATTTGCTTTAATTCGGGGGGATATTTAACAAAATTTTACAATTGAGAAATAGTATCTATTAATTATCCGGCGATTGCTTTGTAAATGAGTTCAGAAGCTTTGACAATAAAGTCTTTTCCCTGCGGAGAATTGTAAGGTCTGTTTGCCAAAATAACAATTATGTATTTTTTCCCGTTAGGAGCATACACAATCCCTGCATCGCCAAGCATTGTGCCGATGTCTCCTGTTTTGTGAATGAAAAGAGCACCGTCTCCAAGTCCGGCTTGAATGAGTCGGTCATTTTTAACATGGCTCATATAATCAATTATGCTTTCTCTTGAATTAATGTTTAAAAATCCAGGATTATCAAGATTGTATAGTATTTTTGCAATGTCTGCCGCTGTTGTTTTGTTTGTGCCGCCAAGATCAGGCAGCCAGGTTCTTACATAGGTGGTTGAAATTCCCCAGTCTCTCAGTCCGATATTTATATCATCCATTCCGCCTAATTTGGACATAATCATATTAGTTGAGGTATTATCGGAATCTTGAATCATAATTTTGGCAAGATAATCCATTGAATAAGATTTTCCGGCCTGTGAATATTGAAGGTTCCCGGAGCCGGATGAACGATATTGTTCAAGCATTTTCATTTCATCATAAATAGTGAACTGATTAGCTTCAATGGCTTTAAACATTCTAACTAAGACAGGAAGCTTAATAATACTTGCGGCAGGATAAATTTTGTCTGCATTAATGTCTACATACTGGCCTCTGTCATATTCCCAAACATAGATTGCAGGTTTGATTGAAGGGTAATGTGTCATTAAATTTTGGATCTGCTTTTTTAAACCAGCCATTTCGGAAGTATGGTACATCGTTGTTACTTCGCTGTGCATTTTCTGTATAGTCGGAGTTAACAGTAATTGGTTTTTGTATAGATCATTACTTATATAATTTGTTATCGGATTAGAGATGCTGTACAAATTAACCGCCGTATCAAAAACAGGATTCTGTACCTTCATATTATTTTCATATGAAGTTTTAATCGGCACTCCTGAATAGAAAAAGACTTGTTTAATCAGCCGGTGAAAACTTGTCGGCAGAACTAATACTGCAAAGGCTGCTAAAAAAGATATTACAACAGTAAATCTAAACAGAGCAACAATCGGGTTAACCTTTTTAACCCTAATCTTTTTTTGTTGAATCTTTTTCCTTACAACCCGCTTTTGCGGTACTACATGTAAGGTTCGGACTTCTCTCTGCTGATTATAAGCGTACAAAAAACAGCCCTCCAATCCCCTTCTATTAGTATGCTAACATTATATTAAGTTTTGTAAAATCCTTCAAATAGTTGAAACTTTCAAATCGGAATGCATATAAAACAATATTTTAGAGTAGCCTTAACGGCTAATGTTAAACTAAAAACTCCGCTTACAATTAAGAGTGTGAACAAGGAGTGACTTATGAAAAAGTTTTTAATACTATCCGTTATTTTAATCTCTGCCCCCGTATTTGCATCTTGCCCCGTAGACGGGAGTGCAACATCCTGCTCAATTGCTCAAATCAGAGAGCCAATGTCTCCAACCTATCAGACCACTCCTAATATTAGTGAGTTTTCTGGTTCCCCGGAGGCAAGACTTGCCCCGGCTAATAATAATGCAGTAGAAAGCCAGCTGAGGGAGTTCCGTCCGCAAAATAAGGACTACAGCTATAATTCCAGCTGTCAGTTCGGAATGTGTCTGCAAGACAGAAGTGATACATTATTCCAGCATAGAAATTAAAAATACGGCGCGTCGGGCAAATATCCGGCGCGCCGTTCTCTTCTTTTCTTCAATAATTAAAGCATATTTTTTCTGATTTTTTCTTTTGCTTTATCTATTTCTTTGATTCTTTTTTCAATAGCTTTTACTTGTTTTTTTAATGCAGATCTTTCATTTTTTACAAGTTTATACTGTGCATCTACATCTGCATATTTGGTTTTGCAGTTTAAAAGATCATTGCGGATATCAACCTGCGCATTTTCTAATTGAGTTAAAGCATTTTGGATATTGCCGTTGCCTACAGCTTCACTTACTGTAGTGTCTGAAGTCTTATTGTATACGGCACTTCCGGATGTAGTTGTTGTTCCGTAACTTGTATCATTGAAGTTCAGCGGTGTAAATGCATTGCCGTCAGCATATACAGCACTGTTCAAAACGAGCAAAAATCCTAAAGCAAAAATTATTTTTTTCATCTAAACTCTCCTTATATTCCAATTTGCTAATAAACATAATAAACTATTATTTTTATTTTGAAATCCTTTATTAAATGTAGACACAAAATGTAAATACTTTGTAACAAAAAGGCAATTATTTATTAAGTATATACTTTATATATTTAATAGGAGAAATTATGAGTATAGATTCTACTATTTTTAGTACTATAAAATTTAATAATGTTCAGCCTTCTTTCCCTGAAATTAGTTGGAATATGACTGCGTCCCCTATATCTTTTAACGGGTTAAGTCTTTGGAACAATTGGGGTAATTTTACAGGATGGACAAATTTTAATGATTTCAATTTCTTAAATAATTGGACATTTAATAAAGAAACTTCAGATACTAATTTTTTCTCTGATTTATGGAAGTCTTTTGCAGAAAATGGCAGCGGAGTTAATTTTAATAATAACTTTAATTTTACATGGGCAGGATTTAAACCTGCTAACAAATTGAGCTTTAACTCTAGCAGAACCTCTTTGTCAGGTGTTTCTTACGCAGAAATGAGCCGGGAAGCGGCTTTGAAAGCTGCTGCTGCGGATGCAAATCTTGAAAAGCTTAGCGGCGGTAACGGTTGGTCTGTTAGCGATACTTCCTTTGCAAATGATATACCATATGCTAAAAAAGGTACCGGAGCTGTTCTTGAAAAGGCCGCATCTATGACCGGAGAAACTCTTGTTGTAACTTCTGCTCTCGGAACTGAAACTTCTCCGCATGCTAAAGGAAGCAGCAGTGAAAGCCATTATAACAGCAGTAATCCTAAACTTGACCTCGGAGGAGGTTTGAGTATAGCACAGGCTGAGCAATTAAAAGTAAAACTGGATGGGACCGGTCTTTTTTCAAGAGTGGTTGTAGAGTCAGACGGTGATACGGCTCACCTTGATGTTCAGATTGCAGATAGCGCGTTTGAAAAATTGGATACTCTTGCTTAATTAAAGAAGAATTTGTGTGCCTAATATTATCCGGTGAGAGTCATCAAATAAGTCGTTTTGGCAATAAACATAGTTAAGCATAAGCTTTAAAGCTTGTTCTTTAATAAAATAGTTAATACCAAAAGAATATTCTCTTCTTACATCATCAGAGTAAGCAAGATTTGGTGTATACTGGTCGTATCTCATTAGGCATTGTAATTTTGGTGTAATTTTGTATCCCAGAGTGGTATAAAAGCCTTCTGCTTCGTCGGAGGATATTGCAAAATATCCGTTATAACCGTTAGCTTTTGCATATTCAAAATCAAGGCTGAAGTTTTTATATTCATACCCTGCATACGCACCTGAAACAAAATAATCTATTTCATTTTGTCCCGCAGTAATTCCTCCGCCAAGTTTTAAGCTGCCCCATTTCCCGTCAGTAAAAGCAAGAGGTTTTATAGTTGCCCAGCCTGCAAATTCCATTCCCGGGAAAAATTTTCTGAAATAAGTGTCGGAGCTGTAGCCACCGATGTCATAATCTATAAAATCATAGTTTCCTTTGATCTTTAATCCGACTTTTCTTACATTACCAAAATTCCTTGCAATTTGAGATCTGGCCACAAATGGAATTTGTGCAATAGACTGAACGCCTTCATAACCTGTTGGAGTTCTCGTATTACCAAGGATAATTGTGTGATGAGGGATAGAAGTATTTGCTATATAAATATTGCTTGGCATAAATTGCAGAAAGGAATAATTATCCTGCGGAGAAAACCGGAGTCTTGCTTCGTAATATGTCTTCCCGTCTTTAAACTTCCCGTTTATACCGGCGCTTAGTTCTGTAAACTCATAGTCTCCGCTTTCCCCCGACGGGTTAAAATCAAAACTAAAGTCCCCTCTGTAGATACCAAATAGATGCACGGATTCAATAAAGGATTTTTCAAAATTCTTTGTTAATACTTCTTCAAGCAGGTATTTTGTTTTTTCCGAAGATCTTTTATTTAAAAGATCTTCATCTGTATCAAGAATGACCTCCTCAATTGCATATACATGAGGGGTAAATATTAATGTAAAAACAAGAACCATTAGAATCTTATAAAGTTTCATAAGACAATAATTATATCATACTTTTTTTAATCCTGCATTAAGCGTATGATTTTTAATTTTTATCTAATACATATGAATGATTTTTATAAAAAAATATATATAAAAATACCTGTCACTACTATATAATATTACTAGGAATATTGACTTTCCTAAAAGTATTATTAAAACCATATTAAACAACAACAAATAGGAGAATAAGTTTATGGGTATGGCAGCATCTCAAGCCAGATACTTAGCGCTGGTTGCAAGAAAATCCAATTGTGAATATGAAGGTCAGCAGATTAATCAGGCCCGTACGGTCCTGTCTAATCAGAGTGCAAATCTTTTTAACCAGATGCTCGGGTTATCTGTTCCGGTGCCTCCAAGTACTCAGGATTATACAAAGGTTCAATATTCATACTCTGACGGTACAAATGAATCCGTAATTGACAGCTGGCAGCAGCTTTCAAGTGCTGATCCGGATTATAACTATGTTGTAACTCATCATTATTATACAGATAGATATACCGGTTCAATGAAAAGGCTTTCAGATCCGCAAGTTCAATTTTCCGGCGGTACAGAGGCTACTATTGCGCAGATTACTGCAGCACAAAACCTTGTTACTCAAACAGAACAGGCATATAATGAGGCGGTAGAAGCCCGTCAGGAGATGGAAAATCAGGCTGCAACTCTTTCAAATTATACAGATAGAACTACATATACAGGTATTAATGAAAGTTCTTATGATGCGGAAACGGATACATACTCTTTCCGCACTCGTGATATGAATCCGGGTGAATATCATAACTACACAGGATTTAGTTCCCTAGACCCTGATGATCAGACATTAGTGTCTGCGGCCATTCAAAGACTTATAGAAGAGGGTGTTTTGGATTTGGATCCGGAAGATCCGGATATGACTGAAATATATTATGATACTGCAACCGGTGATATAGCTTTCAGTTCTGACTTAAGTGCTTTATATGGAGGTACCGGCGGCGGTACTCAAACGATTTTGCCTGTATTGCATACGACAGGTGACAATTCTATCGGTAATATTGCAAATGATTATGACGATCAGATTGATGCTTTGCGTGAAGCAGAAGAACTTGCCAAGGGCGCTTATGATGAGGCAGTTTTTGCATATGAATCCCTTAAACGTCCTACATATATCGGTAACAGCGAATTAACACTATTAACTTCGCTTACTGCTGATCAAGAAGCTGAAATAAGGCAAGTTGTTGCAGATTTAAAAGAGCAGGGTATTGATTCAAGCATTTTAGATTGTTACAGTGAAGATGGCGGTTATACCGGAGGAATATATTCCTTCCAGCTTAATGGAACCACATACTATACAACTTATCAAGATTTGCTGGAATCATATTCAAGCGGAACCGGCAATAATCTTATTGATGGACAAACAAAACTGAATTACTATAACGCAAGCTACGTTTCAACAAAAGTGGAAAAAACAGAAAAAGCTTTGATTGAAACAGACGGTAACGGAAGATTTACCAGTATTCGTTTTGAGGACGATTCCGTAACTTATACTCTTAACATGGAAACAGTTACTGACGAAGATGCTTATCAAGATGCTATGAATCAGTATTACTATGAAAATGCGATTTATGATAAAACAGTACAGGATATAAACGCTAAAACATCCCTAATTCAACAGCAAGACTTGCAGCTTGAATTAAGACTTAAGCAGCTTGATACAGAGCAGAGCGCTCTTTCAACAGAGATGGAAGCTGTTAAGAAAGTTGTTGACGATAACGTTGAAAATTCATTTAAAACATTTAACGGATAATCTGATTAGATACATTATAGAATTTATAAGAGGCTACTATGGCATACAAAAACGACGGATACCTTGTAATAGCAAACAGATACGGTTCAGCATCATCAGATGCTAAGTCTATGCTGTATGAAACTTATGACAGGTTAAGAGATTTAACTGTTGCAGGTTCTGTAGGTACAGGTACGGGGTTTGAGGCCGCAGGCGGTTTCTTATATCAATTAGCCAGTTTATTTGCTCCGTCTGCTTTTATGACAACACTGGGCGGAACAACGGCTATGAATATTCCGGGTACATCATACTGGTCTCAATATACAGGTGGTACAGGCGGGCTTACCGGAACTTATTCTTCCTTTGGTGTAAGCAGTCTCGGAAATTATTCCGGCTTCCCTAGCGGATACGCATCGAGTTTAAGCGGTTATACCACCGGCGGGGCTTCATCCATAGGAGATTTGTTGTATGGATACGGCTCTTCATCAGGTTCTGCAACAGGTTATGCCTCAGGAATAGGCAGTATAGCTGATATTGCAAGTGCTGCTGCTTACGGTGTAGGAACAGCTAACGGTTATGGAATTGGTGCTGCAAACATATTGATGCCTCTTGCCGGTATTGTATCCGGATGGGGCGGTATTATGACTGCGGCAGCTCCTTATCTGGGAGAATTTGGCTTGCCTGCAGTAGTTATGGGCAATTTAATGCAAGGCACTACCTCTGCTGCTTTATCAGCTTATCAATCTGTTTCGCAGAATGTTCTTTCGAATGCTGATACGATTCTTTCTCAAAAAGTTGCAAATATTGAAACTGTGGTAAAAATGCTTGATACCCAAAGTGATATTGTAAGAAAAATGCTGAAAGATGATCTGGAAAGCAACAGTCAGGAAATTGAAAACTTATAATTCCGATAATATGCAAGGACGTACTTTTCTAAGAATAATGTTTAACAATCTGTTTGTTAACAATGCTTTATGCAAAGCATTGGCTTCTTTCGTAAATTTTTGTAACGAACAGAGGTATTATAACAGGAAAGAATTAAAGTTTTTAAAAAAAATGCCGTTAAATAATATTAAGGATAAGAATGCTTATTCTAAAAGATTTATTTTTAACAGTACCAACAATTCCGGAGCAAGCTTTAAATAAGATGTTAACATTTGTAACAAAAAGAGCAAATATACGGCAATTATTAGAGTTCACATGTTTTATTATACATGTAGAATCTTTATGTATAGGAGAAAAAGCCTATGCGTGAAGAGATACAAACAAATATAAAACGGTTAGTGAACTTTATGAATTTTGCCCGGTCTTTTTTCATACGGAAAAATCCATTTAAGGCACTGGCTGTGAGTTTAATTTCAAGCCTAAAGGAAATGCTTACCATCAGACAAAAGCTCAAGATGGCAAAGTACAGGGTTAATTATCACAAGCACCAGCTTTACAAAATGGAAAGCTTGATTGCGGAAAGTAATGAACACACATTCCTGAAAGGTAAGAACTTAAACGAAACAAGATAAGTAAAGCCCGGAAGGAACAGTGTATGGGATTAATTACATCAACATTCAGGATGATGTATCTGACATCGTACAAACTGACTTTGGAATCAAAGCTTCAGTGGATTGCAACGGCCAAAATGGAACTTGTTGCATCTTCCGATGAAATTTTATCACTAGGTAATGATTTAGATCCGGATAATCCGGCAGTCAAACAGTTGGAAGCCAGACGGGAAAGATTGACCGTATTGGAAAAGAAACTTGATTTACAAATGCAGGAATACCAGACACGATTAGATATGGTTAATGCAGAACTTCAATCTTGTAAGAGCGCGGTAGATTCAAGTATTCAAACATCATTCAGTTATCATTTTTAGGAAATAAATGAAAATAGATTCAATAAAAAATATTAGTTTTAATTCTAATATTAATACAGATAATATTTGTATAAATAAATTAGATAATAATATACGCAGTGGTATTAGTATACCAAAACAAAAAGTTTATGCGTCTCATTTAGGTTTTAGGGGAAGTATACCCGTTGCAAATCTAATTAATGATTACAGATGGTTTGTTAATCATGATAAAACTCCGGCGATTGATGCCTTTTTGAAGATTGAAGCGCCAAAAGAGTCATTAAACCAATTGTTAAGGGTAATATTATCTAATGAAGATTCAAGTTATCAGTTTATTGATAGTATAGTTAAGCAGCCAAGGCGAATAGAACAATTTTATACTTCCTGTAATGAAAAGCTGCCCTGGGATGCCGATATTTTGAATATATATTCAACTGATAATATGTATATGAGAGCATATGAAAACTACTTTGATAAACGGTACAAAAATGCATCTTCCGTTTCAGAGCTTCTAACAATACGTCCGGATTGGAAAGAAGAGGTTCTTTTGAATAAACACAGGGAGCTTTATCATAATGATGATTTTGAGTTAGGTATTGTGCCTGATAGTATCGGGGCGGAAAACTTCAAGGCAATTTCTGAATATTTGAAACAATATTGTTTTGGGTTTAAAACATCGAGTGAAATTCCGGATTTAAATGTTAATGGTCAAATTTTTAAATTTAAGCAGTATATTGATGGAAAGTCTGATAAACGGGTATTTAGAATTGATACTCCAAATGGAGAAAAATTTGTTATAAAGCTCCAGAATACTTCGCGTAATAGCTTGAGTCTTGCTTCAGGACTGGGTACTGTGAGCGTAGTTGATACATACCTGACCAGAAATAATTGCAGAAATGCTGCTCCAATCCGCTATTACAACAGAAACAATAATATTGCCATATATGATTATATTAATCATATAAAAGTCCCTCAAATCAGATTTTCAATACAAGATTTGGCAGATAAGATGCCTGATATTAAGGCTCTGGGGATAACAATAAATGATACTGTAGGTACAAATAATTATTTTAAGCTTGATAATTCTCAAAATGCGTTAAAATCTGCGAATAATTTTGCACACGGGGTTTTGCATGATGAGGTTGTTTCTGTTGATAATGACCATGCAACTTATAATAAAATTTTACTGCCGGTAATTAATAAATATTTTTGTTATTTACCTAACGAAATGCATATGTTCTTCTAGACGGTAATAATTTTATCTATTTTTATATCAAAATCTTCAGGGTAAATAGTTTCTGTCATTAACTCTTTTGGAAGGCAAACTATTTTGACGGCTGTAGTATCTTTCAAAAATTTATCATAAAATCCGCCGCCGTAGCCGAGCCGGTAATTGTTTTTATCGCAGGCAAGAGCGGGAACTATTACTAAATCTATTAAATCTTTCTCGCAGGCTTCTGTTAATGGTTCTTTTGTATTGAAGCAGGACAAGCAAAGCTCATCTCCGTCAGAAAACGGACAGCAAAGAAGGCTTTCTCCCTCAATTTTAGGGAGATAAAAGTTTTTGCTTGTATCTTTAAGAAGTGAAAGCAGGTTAACTTCATTTTCTTTGGGGTAAAAGATCATGATGTTTTCAGCATTTTTATATTCATTTGTCATAGATAGTTCTCTTGCAAGTTTAGAGCTTATTGTTTCCATATCAAGAGTATTCCTGACCTCTTTAGCCCATTTTCTGAGTTCTTTTTTCATTAGACAATGGCTCCGTGAGAAGCATCTTGAACAGTTCTTGCATATTTAGCAAGGTAGCCTGATGTTATTTTCGGAGTATGTGGTTTAAGATTTTTCTTTCTTTCCGCAAGAATTTTCTCATCAACTTTAAGATTAAGAGTTCGTTCGTTTATATCAATTTCAATGATATCTCCGTCTTCAATAAGCGCAATAACTCCTCCATCTGCGGCTTCCGGGCAAATGTGTCCGACGCATATTCCTCTTGTTCCTCCGGAGAACCTGCCGTCAGTGATGAGCGCGGCTTTTGTTCCCAGACCTTTGCCTACAAGGAGTGAAGTCGGGGCAAGCATTTCTCTCATTCCGGGACCTCCCTTAGGGCCTTCGTATCGGATAACTATAACATCGCCTTCTTTGATTTTGTCATTTTCAAGGGCTGTCATTGCTTCTTCTTCAGAATTGAAAGTTTTAGCTTTGCCCGAGAATTTATAGCAGCTTTCATCTACTGCTGAAATCTTTATAACGGAACCTTCCGGCGAAATGTTTCCATAAAGGATGCCTAAACCGGGTTTTGTTGTAAACGGTTCAGAATAGTCATGGATAACCGATTTGTCTACATATGCATCTTTAACAAGTTCTGACGTGTTTTTAAGGCTTACACCTTTTAAATCTTTAAATTCTTTTACGCCATTCAAAAGGGCTTTTTGAACAGCACAAATTCCGCCTGCATTGTGGAAACCTGTCATTGTAATTGTTGAAGACGGTTCCAGTTTGACTATTTGATGAATTTTTCCGCTCAACTCTTCAAAATCTTTCAGAGAAACATTTACACCTGCTGCATTTGCGAGAGCGAGAATATGCAGGAAGGAGTTTGTGGATCCTCCGAGTGCTAAATCAGCAATAATTGCGTTTCTTAAAGAATCTTTTGTAAGTATATCGAGCGGTTTAAGGTTTTTTCTTGCAAGTTCAACAATTTGCATTCCGCTTTCAAAAGCGATTCTTCTTTTCATAGAAGAAACTGCGGCGGAAGTAGAGCAGAACGGGAGACTCATTCCCATAATTTCAGTTAAGCACGCCATTGTGTTTGCGGTATACATTCCCTGACATGAACCTGCTGACGGACAGGAAGCTTCCTCAAGTTCAATCAGCCTTTTTTCGTCAATTAGACCGTCACGGAATTTACCTATAGATTCAAATGCTCCGCGAATCATTGTCAGTTTTTCACATTTGCTTTCACCGTCAAGCATCGGGCCTGCGGTTACAATAATTGTCGGTATATTTATTCTTGCGGCTGCAATGAGCATACCCGGAGTAATTTTGTCGCAATTTGAAAGTAATACAAGTCCGTCGAGCTGGTGGGCATTTGCTACTGTTTCTATACAATCAGCGATAAGGTCTCTTGACGGTAGCGAATATCTCATACCTTCATGTCCCATTGCTATTCCGTCGCATACGGCAGGGACTCCAAATATGAAGGATTGGCCGCCTCCGGAGTGGATACCTTTTTCTATCTGGCGTTCAAGGTCTCTCATTCCGATATGTCCCGGAACAAGGTCTGAAAAGGAGCTCGCTATTCCTATAAAAGGAGCGTCCATGTTTTTTTTACTAACCCCTGTTGCCATTAAGAGGCTTCTGTGCGGGGTTCTCGCTATCCCTTTTTTTATATTATCGCTTCTCATAAAGTAAATCCTCATTTTGTATAATATCACAAAATGAGGGAATTATAATAAAATTTGGTAGAACTATGCATATTGAGTCATAATATTATTGAAGGCAGCTAAAACTTGCGGATCAAGGTTCTTATCCTTCTGAGCTGTTTGAGCTGTAAGCTGAAGGAGTTCTGCTTGACCTTCTTCCGTTTTAAGCATATTTTCAGCGGTAATTTTATTTGCCACATCGTCTCCGACAAGTGCTTTTGTAGCTTTGCCGGTTAACCACATACCGATAGCGCCGCCGACCATACCAGCAAGACCTCCGATGATAGTTCCTACTCCAGGGCCGAATGCTGTTCCGATTTTTGCTCCGAGAGCTCCTGCTGCCCAAATACCTGCAGCTTCACCGGCAGCCCATCCTATAGCATTTCCGGCACCTTTAACAAGGGTCTGGCCTAATTGTTTTTGTCCGTAGTTTTTACATTCTTTGCCTGCTGCTTTATCTTCTTTGTCTTTTGCGAATGCTGCTTTGATATTTCCTAATCCGCAGAAAAGTTCTATACCAAGGAATAATACAGGGCCCATTACTCCGCCTTTTTTCAATGCTTGTTTGAAGCTTGGTTTGAGCTGGGTAGAAAGAAGAGTTTTTGTATTAGCAGCTATAGTTGCTTCATCCGCTATTCTTGATGCTACTGTTGGCAACTCTGTTTTAGAACCGGTAAAGAAGTTTTTAACTCCGTTAGTGAACTTATACAAGCCGCCGTTATTTATGTAAGCATGTTTTAAAGTTTCAGAAGCTTTTGCTATTTCATCAATGTTGTTTGATTTAATAGCCTTTTCCATTATTTCTTTTAAATGTTTGTATTCATCCGGTGTATATCTTTTTCTAAATAAACCGATTTTAGAAAACTGTCTGCTTGAAGCTTTATGCATCTGGAAGTATGCTTCCTGCATAACGTTGTAATTCTTTTCCCAGAGAGCTTTTACATTCGGATCTTTAAAGATTTTATGAACATCTTTCAGCCCCATAACAGAGTTTATCGGGTGCGCGATATAACGCGGATGGTTCATTAAACCGCCGACAACTCCCATTCCTACGATTGCACTGCCGAGACTTTCAGACGGGCTTAATGATTTAGCATGATAATCTGCTAAGATCTGCATGTCTTTGCTGTTTGCCATATTAGTCTGAGTTTGCTCAGCCTGAGCCTGTGCTAAAGCTGCAGAATTATAATCATATGCTGAATTGTAATACATATCAGGGTTAAGATAACCGTATGAATTAGCCATTGAATCATAAGCATTATAAGGAACACCCATGCCGTCTATATATGCATATGGATTGCCGTAAAGCATATTTGCCATATTTTGAATTGAAACCGGTGCTACCATATTTAACTAACCCTATAAAAACTTAACCTTATATATATTAAGTTTTTTGTTTGTTGAAAATTGCTTTTTTTGTAAAGATATTTTAACAATCTGACAAAAATTTTTATTCACTTCTTTTATAGAACAATATAAACAAGGGGTAATAAATGAAAATTAATAATATAAGTACATTAAACGGGAAAAATATTAACTTTGAAAGTAAAAGAACCGCAAGAAATGCAGCAGAGCAACTGGCTAAAAATAATCCTTATTCGTTATCTGAACCTAATCAGAGATATATAGAAAACTCTATTAAAGAATTGGCAAAAGTTCCAGGAGAGAAGAATGTTAATTTTCTTCTGGATACAGCTTCCAAAGTAAAATATTCAACAAATATTAAGTTAAAAAATGCCCCTAAGCATAACTGGAAGGGCTTGCTTCTTGCTGCTGCAACAACCGCTGCCCTTATAACACCTGCAGTTTTAAAAGATAAATTTAATAAAAAAATAAATGAGATTCAAAGTAATAAAAATTTAACGGAAGACGAAAAGAGAATTCTGGATTTAAGAGGACAGCTTCTTAATTCCGTTGATCTGAAGCAGATAAAAAAAGAGACGGTAGGATCTGCAAAGAATTTTCAAAATAATTTAGATTATTTTATCGTATCAAGTGAAACTACAAACGAACATAAAAAATATGTTCTTGACAGATTAAACTATTTTATGAGTGACGAATATGAGATTAATCCTCAGCTCAAAGATAAAAAGTCTATAGTGGTTGCCGAAATGATTAATGATATGGCGATTCATACTCCGGGAGAGGAAATTCCGAATATAAAAGCGGTTAACCAGAAACAGCACGGTATGTGTGCGGCGATTTCTATTGTAAGAAAGAAGCTTGCATACGAAGACAAGCCTAATTATGTTGATGCAATTCTTTCGGAACTGGATTCAAGCAATTTCCTTACTGTTTATGACAGAGGTAAATTATTCAGCAAAGAAAAAACAAAAGTGCAAAAAGTGCCGGTTGATTTTGAAACGGCTCTTGCTAACGGATACAGAATAATTGATGCTTCTACTATGCATTGGATGCAGGTTGCACAAATGTCAGGTTCCAGCAGCGTTGCTTTTGACGAATACAGACCTTTTGATAAAGAAAATTTTGATGTTAATAAAGATGCTTTTTATAATATAGGTTTTGATGATCCTAAACTTGAAAAAACTCAGAATTACTATCAGGCTCTTAGAAAAGCCGAGTCAGTTCTGGGAAATTATAAGGCTAATCTTTTAAAGAATAATGAGATAAAAGAAGAAAACAGGCAGAATTCTAATAAAAAGATTTCAATCCTTGCTAAAGCGAGTGAAGCTTTAGATAAAAATATTAAATCTCTGGACTCTAATCTTTCCGATAAAGATGTGCAAAGCCTTTCTTCCGGATTATTGAGACTCAGTCGTAACTTTTCAGACAAAATACAAACAGAAGATAAATTTGCATACATTCCAAATGAAGAATCTTCCGTAAAGAAAGAGAAAATCAAAGGTTACATTCAAGCTAATAGTTCAATAGAAAATATTTCTGATGAAAAACTTGATAAAATATTAGATCTTGTCGAGTACTATAATTCACTTAAAAATAGCGGATCTTTTAAAAAATCTTCTATACATCAGGCTCAGGCACTTTATAATGTTGCGGCTGCGTTCAGATATCAAATGGTTAAGGGGTTAGAGGAGGATACAATTTTATCAGGCTTTATGCGCAGCGAAGGTCTCAAAGACAGGGAATCTATCCTTCTTGATACTATTGATTCCGTTATTGAAAAATTAGAGAATGATTCAAAAGATTCAAAGGTTATTGTTGAAAGGCTAAAACCGATCTTTCAGATGCAGACAGATTCTAAAGAAGAAGCCCTTGCAGTACTTAATGAACTTAAATCATCAGTAAATATTCTGCTTACGGATGAATTGGATTCAACGTATGAGTCCCTTATTGTTCCGGGCGGCAGAAGAGGCGCTCTTATAAGCCAGCTTGAAAATATTAAAAACTTAGCCCTTCAGGGAGATAAAGAGTCCGCAATTGCCTTAAAAGAACTGTTAGGGGTAAAAAATAATTCGGATTTAGAACAGGCTGTAAGTGAAATTCAGGTTGATATTGCAAACAGTGATGAAGAAACGTATCTAAATATATTTAATGCTTTAAATAATACTTCTCAAATACAAAATCTTGCAAATACCTTTAATAATCTTGTTTCTGCTATGAATGAAGAAGGCGGAAATGAAATTATTGCAAGATTTGCTGAAGTTAATAATATTCAGGGGGGAGTAAATGAAGAAACTCTCAATAATACTCTGAATGAACTGGGTTCAAGAATTAATACGGTAAGTGCGTTTTTTGATAATCTTGTAAAAACTTTCTCAATAAAAGATGAAAACGGGAATGTAATTATTTCTGCCGATCCGAAAGATATTATTATTAAAAAATGGGAAAATGAAAAGGTTATAATTCCAGCAAAAGATTTAAAAGAACTGCAGGAACATTTTACGAAAATTTCTAAAGACCGTTCTCAGGATGAATTTTCTACAAGACAGGGAAAATTACATGACAAGAGTCTTTATCATTTTTCAAATAGCGAAAAAGCTACATTGAAAGAGATTAAGAATAATATCAATCCGATGTTTTCTTACATACAAACACAAATTCCCGCCGTTCACAGGGAATTAAAAGAACCGCTTGAAGAACTTAAGCGTATAATAGGGATTCAGAACGGAAACTACTGGGTAGGAGAAGAAGGTCATTCAGGACTTTCATCTGGAGAGCAGATTCGTATTCTTGAATATATGACGGGAAGACCTCATTATGAAACTAAAGATATAAAATCTGCAATGGAAAAGATTAAAACAACTCCTTATTCAGGGATTTCCACTTCCTCTGTCTACAATGATTCAATGGGCTGGCATGCACAATATATTGCTGATATAAAGCCTGTAAATTTAAAGATCGGTGATAGTTCGTTTCAGGAAAAAGATGTCCTTTTTCATGATAATACATGGGGAGCATCAGAACATGAAAATAACTGGGTTGACTCTAACGGATTGCTTAGAACGGACTACAGCGACAGGCGGGGCGGTGCTCTCGGGTATATAACCAACTCTAAATTTCAGAATGGCAATTTGACCGATAGAA
>CALVCR010000064.1 GCA_944326125.1 Candidatus Gastranaerophilales bacterium
ACTGCGAAACAGACTTCGTTGCAAAGAATCAGGAATTTATCGACCTTACAAACGGATTGGCTGAATTGGTTGCTGAAACTAATCCGGCTGATGTTGATGCTCTTCTTGAAACAATTTGCCCTAAATGTGGCAAGCCGATTGCTGATGTTATAAAAGCTAAAATTGCTTCAATCGGAGAAAAAATCACTATAAGAAGATTTGTAAGATATGAAGGCAATATTGCAACTTATATCCACAACGGTAAAATTGGTGTTCTTCTTCAAACAGACGCTGCTGATGCCGCTTTAGCTAAAGATATATGCCTGCACATCGCATCTTCTGCTCCGGAATTCGTTTCAAGAAAAGATATTCCTCAAGCAGTTATCGATGAAGAAACAAGAATCGAAATGGGTAAAGAAGACCTTGCTAACAAACCTGAACAAATCAGAGCTAAGATTGTTGAAGGCCGTGTAAACAAATTAATGTCTCACAGATGCCTTCTTGAACAACCGTTCGTTAAGAACCCTGACCAAACAATCGAACAATTGATTTCAGGTAAGTTTAACATTGTTAAATTTGACAGATTCGTTCTTGGCGAAGGCCTTGAAAAAAGAAGCGATAACTTTGCTGACGAAGTTATGAGCCAATTAAAGGGATAGATAAGGAATATATTTAACCTTAGGGTTATCCCGGAAGCAAAAAATAAAAAAGGGGCGGAAATTCTTTCAGAATTTCCGCCCCTTTTTTTTTATATTTTAGTAACCTCTCTTGTGACAACTTTCACATATTTTTTAGAAAGCGGAGATAATTTTGAATAAACCGACTTTATTCTTGAAACAACATTGGCAAAATCTTCTGACGGACGTCCGTTATTAAGAAGGTATGATAATCCGCCCTTGTCATTCAAACATCCTTCAAGCTTACCGGCATTTTTAATATCCAGACTGAATTCTCTGGCTTTCGGATAAACAGTAGTTTTTTCAAAAGAATCATAAGTCGCACGCTCAATTGCCTTACCTTTCTTTGGCAGTTCCTTATAAAACTTCGTCCGCAAAGGTGTTAAAGAACCGTCTTTATTCACCTTATTAAAAGAAAGAGCCGGATATCCCCACTCTTTTTCTCCATATTTAAATAACACATACGAATTTCCCGAATGATTGAATACTTTCGTTTCCATAATAATACCCCTAAAATTTTTTATAATATATTTATCCTTTTTATTTTAAATAAAATAGCAAGACATGGCAATATTATGAAAGAATTTTACAGTCTTTTGTTAAAAAAATAGGGCGGTATTTTATACCGCCCCATAAGCAATTATAACAAGTTTCTTGTTATAATTACCGACTACCCCCGAAGCTTCCAGTAGTATTCAACCAGATAGCTAATCGCATCAAAAGGGTGCTCAAGGAATTTTGATTCTCTGTTATTCTTTATCTGAGTATGGGTTGGAACATCTACAATACTTGTTCCTTCTTTAAAAGAAAGGTTATAAATATTGTAGAGAATCCATTTGCATCTTCTGGGATCAACAAAAAGATGCCGCTCATCGTTTGAGTTTTTAACTCTCGCATTAAAAGCTGATATTCTGCTTAAAATCGGAGGATTGTAGTCTCTGAGTTTAAACTTCACATCTTCATATCCGTGATTTTTAAGTGCATTTTTAATAATCGCATAATTAGTATACTCACTCTGGGTGCTTCTGTTGTCGCCGGAAGCATCACCGTTAATTATTATTGATGATTTATGGTCCGGATAACGCCTCAAAAATTCATCAATACACTGCTGGGTTGTAGTTTTTTCGATAACAATTTCATCAAAAAAGTATACATTTTCCTCATCTTTATGAGCAAGTGCCCAGCACATAGGATCTACGTTAAAATCGCAGGTAAGATGAAGAGGTAAATTAGGGTTATATTTGAGTTTGAGTTTATTTTCTTCGCTAAAGCCTTTTACTACAAGTCCGGAAGAATAATCCCCAAACTCTCCAAGGACATTTATTTTATAATATTCTTCATCAAAGCTTTCCTTCATTGATTCAATAAAATGCGGGGGGAGGTAAATATTATTTGTTGTAGGAGCAATAATAAGGCGGTAATTTTCTTTTGAGTGTTCAACAAACCTGTGCCATATCCAGCCCTTATCGGATTGAGGGTTAGTGTGTCCGAACAGCCTGTAACGAAAATCTACCCAGTTTTTGCCCCGATAAGTATTTCTTAATCTTCCAAGCAGCTGTTTAAATGAAGAATCACTTATTTGAGAAGCCTCTTCAATTTCTGCCCAGTGAAGGTTAAGTGATTTGAATTTTTCAGGGTCTTCAAGCGCGGAAAAAAGAATCTCCGATCCGTTAGAAAATTTTATAACTTTATCAATTTTGTTATAAATATAATCCTTGTCAGGCTGATACCCTAATGCATCCAGATGTTCAAGGTAACTTACAAGAGTAGTTTTTCTGACAAGTTCATATTCTTTGGCTCCAACAAGTCCCCTCGAGCCGGGATATTTTTTAGCAAGAAGAATCCCTAAAAGCGACCCGCACCAGGTTTTTCCGCTTCCGTATCCGCCCTGATAAATTGCTACATCAAGCTGATTGGAATGCGGAATTTCTATAAATTCTTTTTGTTTATCAAGAAGTTTATACCTGACCATTTTGCCACCCGCTTTCAT
>CALVCR010000065.1 GCA_944326125.1 Candidatus Gastranaerophilales bacterium
GAATATCGTGCATAGCTGTTGATTAGGGATATGTGTATCGTCGTTTTTTAAGGAGTATAGGTATATATTAGCAGTATATTTTTTAAATAAAATCATGAGAACGTATGATTTTGTTAACAAATCTTAACAAAATTTCTTTATTGACATTTCAGGTTAAAACTTAAGAATTAGAACGGGTTGGTATTTATAATATTGAAAAAATATTGTTATATATTAGAATTGGTGTATAGACTGGACAAAATAAGGGAGTTGGGTTAATGAAAACAGATAAGAAAAAGATAGCAATACAGGTTCTGGCATTTATCGGACTGGCTTTATCAATAGAACTGGCATTTATATATTATTCAGCAAACTATGATAAATACGCTCTTTCAAGCTTCTGTTCAATCAATGATTTTGTTGACTGCGACGGTGCAGCCAGAACGACAACTTCGCAATTTTTAGGTATCCCGCTTGCTTATTGGGGAATATTCTTCTATATTCTGGTGTTATTCTTGAGTATAGTTGATAAGCTGAAAAACATTAAATTTCTTAAGTTTTTGGAAGTTTTTAAAGAGCCTAGAGCCTATATAACCTTTTTGGCAAGTATCGCATTTATATGTTCCATGATCCTTGCAGGCATCAGTATATTTAAAATTCATAAACTATGCTTACTATGCTTCGTAACCTATTTTATAGATTTAATTATCGCTGTAACGGCAGCAGGAGGAATGTTTAAGAATATTGTTATAGATTTTAAAACTACGTTTATTGACTTCATAGACGGCGCAAAAAAATATTTTAAAACTTTTCTCGTCCTTCTTATTGCTGCAGTTTCATTCCTTGCATACAGCGGAATTACACTGAATTTTGTACCTAAGGTTAAAAGAACCCGTGATATTATGAAATACAGAAAGATTGAATACAACCCATACAGAATCAAAGGAAATGTTCTTGGAGTAGAAAACGGAACTGTAGTAATAGAACTGTATTCAGACTATGTTTGCCCGTTATGTTATATCCACAATATAATGCTCCATCAGGCCGCAAAAGAGTTTTCTAATTTAAAAATTATTCACCATAATTACCCGTTTGACCGCGCATGTAATCCTTATATCGGAGTAAACATGCACCCTGATGCATGCTTTATGTCAAAAGGTGCGCTTGCAGCTGCAAAACAGGGAAATTATTGGGAAATGAGTTCTCTTTTATATGAAAACCAGCCTAAAAAAATGAAAGACATGATAAAACTTGCAGACCAGCTTGGGTTTGATAAAAATAAATTCATCCAAGATTTTGAATCAAAAGAAATATCAGAAGAACTCGATAATGAAATTAAAAGCGGGTCTAAGCTTGAAATTGATGCAACACCTACAATGTATGTAAACGGAGAAAAGATTGTCGGTGTAAAACCTTACTATGAGCTGAGGGAAATATTAATAAAACATGGTGCAAAAACAAGATAACAGAATACTTTTACATGCATGCTGCGGAATTTGTTCGGGATATCCCATTTCTTTCTTAAAAGAAGCGGGATATTCTCCTGTTGTATATTTTTGCAATCCAAATCTTGATTCGGAAGAAGAATTTGAACGGCGTCTAAACGCCCAAAAGACTGTCTGCGCCCACTTTGAGGTAGAACTTATCACAGAACCGTATAACCATCAAGAGTTTTTAGATTACGTAAAAGGACTTGAAAATGAGCCTGAAAGAGGGAAACGCTGTATCAAGTGCATTGAACTTAGGCTTGAAAAAGCTTTCCAAAAAGCGGCAGAGCTTGGAATAAGCTTAATTACGACCTCTCTTGTAATAAGCCCGCATAAGAACTTTCAAATGATATCCGAAATAGGAAAAACCCTGGAATCAAAGACTGCGGAAAATTTACCTCCAGCAGATATGCCTCCGGAGCATTTACCCCTGAAGCATTTACCCCTGAAGTATTTACCCCTGGATTTTAAGAAAAAAGACGGATTTTTAAAAACTAATAATATTTCTAAAGAGTTAAACATCTACAGACAGAGATATTGCGGATGTGAATTTGCCCGGGGGTAAATAGGGGGGGGTAAATAGGGAGGTAAACAAGGGATAATAAAGATAGACAGCAGAAGGAATAATTAGTATGGAATGTAAAAGAGAAGAAAACTTACAAGAATGCACATGTTCAGCTACCACATGCCAAAAGCGCGGAATTTGCTGTGATTGCGTCAGATCGCATCGGGAAAGAGGTCAAATTCCCGGATGTTTTTTCCCGAAAAGCGCAGAACTCAAGCATGACCGTTCAATAGAATATTTTGTAGAAGTATACACAAAAATATTTAACAGAAATTAATTGTATGTATTTTTAAAATATTATGGTATGATATTAAGAGTAAAAGAGGGGCTTTTGTAATGGGCTATAAAATATTATCAAAAAAAGAGCTTTGTCCAAATCAATACGAATTAGTTATTGAGGCTCCTTATGTTGTAAGAAATGCTAAAGCCGGACAGTTTATAATCTTCAGAGCTGAAGAAAACGGCGAAAGAGTTCCTCTTACAATAGCTGATATTAACAAGGAAACCGGTGCTCTTACAATTGTATTTATGGCAGTCGGTTACTCCACAAAAAAACTTGCAGAACTCAATGAAGGGGATGAAATTGTTGATATTGTAGGACCTCTGGGACAGCCTACACATATTGAAAAGTACGGAACAGTTGTTTGTCTGGCCGGCGGATATGGTGCAGCTCCTTGTTACTTAATCGCAAAAGCTTTTAAAGAAGCAGGAAACAAAGTTTACATGATAATGGGTGCCCGCACTAAAGACCTTATCTTCTGGGCTGATAAGATGAAAGATGCATGTACCGAATTATTTATAACAACCGATGACGGAACTCTCGGAGAAAAAGGATTTGTTACCGGTGTTTTAGAAAGAATTATCAACACTGAAAAAGTGGATTATGCAATTGCAGTAGGTCCTATGCCTATGATGAGAGCGGTTGCAGAAATGACACGTGATAAAGGAATTTATACGGAAGCCAGCATGAACCCTATTATGGTTGACGGAACAGGAATGTGCGGAGCCTGCAGGGTGACAGTTGGCGGAGAAACAAAGTTTGCTTGCGTTGACGGACCTGATTTTAACGCTCATCTCATTGATTTTGATGAAGTTATAAACAGAACAAAAATATATAAAGATCAGGAACAAAAACGCAGCGAAAATTGTAACTTATTTAAAATGGCTGATAGAATATAGGAGATAAATAATGGCACCACAAGAAAAAACAATACCTTTATGCCCTCTTATGAGTGTTGGATCTCAGGTAGAAATTGTATGTATGCAGGAAAATTGCGCCTGGTATCTAAGGAATTATAAAATTTGTTCGGTGTATATGATGGCACATAATTCAATGCTGGATGTACAGGCAAAGCAAAAAGCCGCAAAGCAAAACCAGGATAACGGTTAATAATATAAAAAAGCCGGATTGTATCCGGCTTTTTATTTCGGAATTGGAGAAGAAGATGAAAAATACAGTTGTTATAGGCGCACAATGGGGAGATGAAGGAAAGGCAAAGATTACGGATTTACTGGCAGAACAGTCAGATCTAATTATCCGTTATCAAGGAGGCTGCAACGCAGGGCATACCGTTGTTGCCAACGGAGAAACATATAAATTTCACTTGATACCTTCCGGCATACTCTATGAAGGGAAAGTTTGCTTTATCGGTGCAGGAACAGTAATTCATCCGGAATCTTTTGAAAAAGAAATTAGCATCCTAAAAAGCCAGGGTGTAAACCTGAAAGGTCTTAAGATTTCTCCGCTTGCTTCAATTACACTTCCTTATCATATTGAAATGGACGGATGGAGTGAAAACAATGCAGGCAAGGGAAAAATTGGTACAACAAAAAGAGGAATCGGACCGACATATTCTGATAAAGCTGCGAGAACAGCATTAAAAATACAAGATTTGTATTCCTTTGAAGCTCTCAATGAAAAATTAGATATGATTCTTCCTTTGAAAAACAAAGTTCTTGAAAAAGCCTACGGCCTTGAACCTTATACAAAAGATTGCATCATTTCTTTGTGCGAAAAGTATGCTGAACTCTTTAAGCCATATGTCTGTTTTGAATGGCAGGATATGTTAAGAAGATACAGCGATAAAACCATCCTTTTTGAAGGTGCACAGGGTGTAATGCTTGATATAGATTACGGAACATATCCTTTTGTAACCAGTTCTAACCCTATAGGCGGAGGAGCTGCAACAGGAAGCGGCTACGGGCCATGCATGATACACGAAGTTGTAGGGGTTTCAAAAGCTTACGTAACCAGAGTCGGAGAAGGCCCGTTTGTTACGGAATTAACCGATGACACCGGCAAAAAGATTCAGGACATCGGGCATGAATACGGAGTTACAACAGGGCGTCCGAGAAGATGCGGCTGGTTTGATTCAGTTATTATGAAATACGCAGTGCTTGTAGGCGGGATTACAAAAGTTGCGCTTACTAAAATTGATGTTTTTGATACATTTGATGAAATAAAAATTTGCGTTGCCTACAAAGATTGCAGAAACGATAAGGTTTATACAACCTATCCTACGGACGTATTTATTCACAAATATCTGGAGCCGGTATACGAAACTATGCCGGGTTGGAAAACATCCTTGAGCGATATAAGAAAATATGAAGACCTGCCTGAAAACACAAAGAAATTTATCTCAAAGGTCGAAGATTTAATCGGAGCTCCGATAGGAATTGTTTCAGTAGGTCCGGACAGAGAACAGACTATTATAAAAGAATAGGTGTTATCTGATCCAATCACAAAGATTCTTAATTACCGTATCAGGAAAATCTTTAAGTAAAGCTGTTGTATCAAGATTATCTTTTATCGGTTCGCAGTTTAATATTCCGGATTTGTACTCTTCTGAGTAATTTTTCCCTTCGTTAGCACAATACGGAACTTTTGCCATTCCGTTGGAGCAAATATAAGCAAGTCCGTGCACCCTGCATATAATCGGTCTGTATTCATATACACAGCAGACTTTATTAATCAAAAAAGGGCATTGACCTCCTTTTTCCATTTTCTTAAAATTATCCTGAACCTGAATTTTAGTCAGATTATCAAGAGCTGAATACCCTTCCATTAAAAACTCAAGCTCGTAATTTGAAATTGGATAATCACCCTTTTCGCAGCAGGAAGAACAAGCTTTTTTACAGCAAATAAATTTCTTTTGTTCATCAAAATACAAACTTAGTCTGGAATCTAACTTCCTTATAAAATCTCTGTAATTAAGCACACTGAACCCCAAAGACAGGCAAGCTAAAATTTACCCTTATTTACCCCTCTATTTACCCCTGCCCCAAATACGTTTCCAAAAACTCTTTGAAGAAGTAGACTCAAGCTGCTCTATACGATGAGAAAGTTCTTTATTATGTTCTAAAAGCTCTTTAACCTGCTGGGCAAGAATCTCGTTATCTCTTTTATACCCGCCGGCTTCAATTAACTTATTAGCCATATCGGAATTCTTGATATCATCACTGATTTTCTTAGCAACAGCTTCAGCAAGCATTTGAAGAGTCTGACTTGAAACATCAAGAGTAAAGCTTTTATTTGGCTGAGCTTGCGGAGTTAAATCGGTTACAATATGCTCTTCCTCTTGAGATGGAGAATTTTCAGCCGGTTCAGTTTCCAGATTTACCCCCTCAAGATAATCTTTTACTAAAATAGGTTGAACAGGTTCTTCGGTTCTTTCAACTTTAGCTTCCATTCTTTGAAGTTTAGCTATAATCTGCTCATCACTGTAACCTTGAGCCTTGAGAGAAATTCCCTTTTTAATCTTTTCCAGAGAAAGATCGTCGTAAAATTCGAGACCGTCCTCATCTTCATAAATAGATTCTATCTTCCAGTCTTCAAGAAACAAATCCAGCGAATGTCTGTCAATATAATAATTCTCTGCATTTAAACTCTTTAAAATTGAATCTCTGTTATACATCCGCCTACCTCATCTTTTTATTTGCCTTGCAATATCTCTTTCCTGAGACTTCTTGGCAATTGTTTCCCGTTTATCGTAAATCTTTTTACCTTTTGCTAACCCCAGTTCTATTTTAGCAAAACCATGAGTTAAAAACAATTCCAAAGGCACTATTGTGTAACCTTCCTTCTTAATCTTTGCAAGAATTTTCATTATTTCTTTTTTTTGCAGTAAAAGCTTTCTCACCCTGTCTGGCTTATGGTTAAATCTATTTCCCTGCTCATACGGTGAAATATGCATGTTATATAAGAAAACTTCATTATCTTCAATTTTTGCAAAGCTGTCTTTCAGGTTAAGCATACCTTTACGGATTGATTTTATCTCCGTCCCGGTTAAAACTATCCCCGCAATGTACTTATCAAAAATTAAATAATCATGAAAAGCTTTTCTGTTTGTAGAAATAACCTTTTTGTCCATAGATTCATTATAATTTAAACGCCGAGGTTTGTATAGATATTTATTGGATTAAAATATAAAAAGACGGAGTAATGAAAAACATTACTCCGTTGTATGGTTTATTTAAGATGTTTAATACCACCATAAATCCACGTAATCAGGACGTGAATTCAGGTACTTATCAGTACAAACAAAAGCATAAGATTCATAAGCTCTTGACCCGGGATTATGGATGTCATACCAGTGCTTACCTACATTTCTGCCGGTAGTTACAACTTTGTTATTCTTATCATATGCAGTGTAAGAAACTGTTTTTGCAAAATTTGTAGGACAATTTACATAAGAATTTGTTGTTATTTTCCAAACATTTCTTCCGTTAATGACTTCCAGAGGAGACCCGCTTGCTACATATTTTGTTTTCATTGTATATGCACCATAAGAATTTGAAGGTTTTACGCTGTCCGCATCAATATAATGACCGTCGCCTATTCTTACCCATGTAGTTGCAAAAGCAGGAACCAGACTCATTGCAGTTACTGCAGCAACTAAAAATGCTCTACAGATTTTCTTTTTCATACTCTCTCTTTTTCCTTTCTTCAAGAATAATATATATTACACATGTAGTATATTAGATTAAATATTGTTTGTCAATATATTTAATCTATATCACTATACGTTATAACTATTTGTTTCGCTAGCTGAAAATTTTATAATTATTATTAAGATGAAAACAGAAATAAATAAAAAACTTGGGAATAGGATTAAATACTTGCGTCTTCAACGCGGACTCAGTCAAGAACAACTTGCGGAAGAAATTGATATCGCTACAACATCATTAAGCTATGTTGAAACAGGGCGCGGTTTTATGACACTTGCGACGCTGGAAAAACTTGCAAATGTGCTCAAGGTTGATCTATATGAAATATTTCAGTTTACAACTTTAGAAACCAGCCATGAAATGTATGACTATATTTTAAAAAAATTAGATATCATTAAAAATGATGATGAAAAAATCCGAATAACTTATAACATTATTAAAAATATTTAGTTTAGTTTTTTATTCCCTGCCAAGAATTTCTGCGTTCAAATTCTCTGTCTATCCTGTTTAACGTATCCAGTTTTTTCCCTATCCATCTTGGTGCGACTAACTCTGTCCTTAACCCGTTTCCCGCAAGACGGTGAATTGTAGTCTTCGAGGGTAAATATTCTAAAAAATCACAGACCGTTGAGACGTACTCATCCTCTGTCATAAAATCTATTTCACCGTTTCTGTACATATCTGCGACTCTTGTTCCTTCAAGAGCCACAAGCATATGAATTTTAACCCCGTCAGGTTCAAGTTTTGCTATTGTTCTGGCGGTTTCCATCATCTCATCATAGGTCTCAAACAGGTTTAAAATAATATGGAGACAAGTATTTATTCCGTAATTCTTTGTTTTTTCATAAGCTTCCAAAAAACATTTATAATCATGCCCTCTGTTAATCTTTTTTAAAGTTTTATCATGCACCGACTGCAGCCCATATTCAATCCAGGTATAATAATCGGGAGTAAATGAAGAAATTAGCTTCAGTTTATCATCATCAATACAATCGGGACGGGTGCCTATAGAAATGCCCACAACATCAGGATGATTAAGAGAAGCTTTGTATATATTCTCAAGCTCATCGACAGGCTTATACGTATTAGAAAAGGCTTGAAAATAAGACATAAACTTTTTCGCCTTAAATCTTTTAGCTAAGGTCTCTGCCCCGACTTGAACCTGTTCTTCAACAGAAAGCCTGTTTGAATGAGCCTGAGAAAAACTTCCGCCGTCGTCACAAAAAATACACCCGCTGCTTGATATGGTTCCGTCTCTATTCGGACAGGAAAATCCCGCATCTAGAGTAATTTTATAAACCTTGGCGCCAAATTTTTGCTTCAAAAACTCGCTGTATTGATTATATCTTTTATCCGTTCCGTTAAAAAACATACCTAAAGCTTACACAAAAAGTACACTCCGGACAAGTTTATGGTAAAATTATTAAAGAAAAGAGGATATGAAACTATGAAAATGTCAAAATTGTTTGTACAGACTTTAAGAGAATTCCCGTCAGATGCGGAAGTCATTTCACATAAAATGCTTGTAAGAGCCGGTTATATAAGAAAGCTCACATCCGGTGTTTATAA
>CALVCR010000066.1 GCA_944326125.1 Candidatus Gastranaerophilales bacterium
TTCTGGATAAGGCGTTCTCCGAATTTTCAGGAGGAACCAGTACAGATAGTTACAGATATATCTCCAATAAAAAGCTTTACAACCTCAAAAATTCAATGGAGGACTATGTTAAAGATATATGTAAAGCTGCAAAAGACGGTAAAGTTAACAAAAAACTGCTTGATAAAATGAAAAACGATAATCTTTCATACAACGGCATTAATTTTATTGCAGGTTTCTTAGTTGCGGCAACATTCTTATCAACATTTATTCCAAAAATCCAATACTATATAACCAGAAAAACCTCCGGTATAGACGGATTCCCTGCGGGCCTTGATGAAGGTCAGAATGTAACCCCTACAAGAGCTTGACAAAATGTTAGGCCTACCTTACAATATTCCGTAATGAAATTATAATTATGGAGTAAACTCGTGCAGGAAAAGTTATCATCCAGTCTTGAGGATTATCTTGAAGTCATCTGTAATCATATAGATAAAAATAAGACAGTTCGAGCTGTAGATATTTCAAAAAAGCTAAATGTAAGCAGAGCATCTGTTACGGAAGCTCTTAAAAAACTTGCTTCAAAAGACATGCTTCTTTATGACAGATACGGCAGTATAACAATGACAGAAAAGGGGATTAAAGAAGCTCAAAGAGTGGTATCAAAGCACACCTCACTTCAAAAATTTTTTGAAAAAGTCCTGGGGCTGGAAACGGAGGAAGCCTCTCAAAATGCTTGCAGAATTGAACATGTAATCTCTGAAAAAGCATTTGAAAAAATATCTGAATTTACGGAAAACTACATTAAATAGGTAGAATTTTAAATGAACATATTAAAAATAGCAGGCAAGTTTCTTGACCAGCCTCTTTTAGTTGCTAAATTTCAAAAAACAGTACCGGCAGTTTTATTAACTGCAGGCGGTATCTACGGAATCCATGAAGTAAAAAAAGCTCCAGACAAGCATAAAAACGGGGCAGCAGTAAGAGTCGGAACAACAATGATGTTTACAATAGTTTCGGCATTGGCAGCGCCTGCTATCACTAACAAATTATTTAAAAAAGCATCTTTGAATATAAACAAAATAGCAGAAAACAATACTGAAACTATTGATAAATTTGTTAAAAATAATACTGTAAAATCTTCCGTAAAAGGAATTCTTAATAAAGCAAAAAATAAGGTATTGAGTTTTAAAGAGGTCAAACAACTTCATGAAGAAATCGGAGATAAAAAATTTTTAAATGAACTTATCCCGGAGCCTGAAAACATAACCTCAAAAGAAATCTTTTCAGAAATAGGCCGGCTGTCAGTATTTGGACTTATTCCGGTCATAGGAGGAATTGCAGGAGGGATAACAGGAGATTTTCTAAGCACTAAAAACTGGAAAGAAAAGATTCCTAATAAAATCAAAGAAGGAGCTTATCAGTATCTGGCCAACATTTTTCTCTGTAATGTAGGGGCAGGATTGGCTCTTGGAATAATGGAAAAATTTGGAGTAAAATCTAAAGGAACAAGAGCGCTTGGGATGGTGAGCGGAATAGTTTCAACCGGCATAATAGGAGGAAGCGCAATTGCAAATCTTATAGGGAACAAAATAATCAACCCTGTATTCAAAAAGAAAAGCGAAGATAACAGCATTTATGCCGAAAGACACCCCGAACCGCTTGATATAGGGCTTCATACAGACGATATTGCAACCGTAGCTGTTATGTCGGGTTTAAAATGGATTGAACCGGCCCTGCCATTTATGTATGCCATATCAGGCTACAGAGCAGGCATAGGCTACAGAAACGGGAAGTGTTAACTTTTGTAAAGAAATAAATAAGTCGTGAAATTGAGCATTTTTTTTAGACTTTATATATATGTAAACACTGAGATAGGATTTGAAAAATATGCTAACATTTACAGCTTCAGAAGAAAGATCAAATACTTGCTTTAAATTTATCGGCACAAATACAAATACCGAAACTACAACTCATTTAATTTCAAATAATACTTCATTAATATCACCTTCAGTTTCAGCAGACGGCGGTGTTGATACTTGCAGCTTCTACTCAGGTCCATCAGATGCAACTATCGCAGCATTCGGCGAAAGCTATGAAACAACAGGTTCTATCGCATATATGGGTGGAGAAACAAGCGGTTCTATCGCTTACTCAGGAGCTGGTGAATCTTGCGGTTCTATCGCATCAGCATCTTCTTCTTTCTCTTCAGGAGCAAGCTTCAGCGGAGGATGCAGCTACAGCTGTTAATAAAAAAGAAAAGATTTTAATTTAAAAAGCGGATTTAAAATCCGCTTTTTTTATGTAAACTTGTTGTCAAAAGATTTTATAAATGATACGATTTGATAGGGAGAAGGTTTTATAATGAGTGAAGTATTTAATATTGAACAATTTTTAAAAGATGCAGCTTTGAACAGAGCATCAGATGAACATTTAAAGGTAGGATATCCTCCGTTTTTAAGAAGGAATGGATTTATTTTAAGAACAAGTCTGCCTGCATTAACAAAAGGAGATATTGATAATGCTATTCTTGAAATAGCTCCTACCGCAATAAGAGATGCTATTCTAACCAGAATGGACGTCGATTTTATGTACGAAATCAAAGGTGTATCAAGATACAGAATTAATTATAACCGTCAAATGGGCATGCCGGCTTTAGTTATAAGAAACATCCCTTATAAAATTCCGACATTGCAAGAATTACAGCTGCCTGATTTATTAGAAACGGTTATAAAGCACCAGAATGGTATCGTACTTGTTACCGGACCTACAGGATGCGGGAAATCCACCACTATTGCATCCCTTATTAACCAGATTAATATGACAGAAACAAAACATATTGTAACAATAGAAGATCCGGTTGAATACGTATTTTATAGTGAGAAGAGCGTAATTTCGCAACGTCAGATCGGTGTTGATACCGCAGACTTCACTGACGGATTAAAATATGCACTGAGACAGGATCCGGATGTATTATTTATTGGTGAAATTAGAGACAAGGAAACCATGTCTGCAGCTCTTAAAGCGGCTGAAACAGGTCACCTTGTTCTTACAACACTTCACACTAATGACGCAGTTCAAACTATTAACAGAATCGTCAATATGTTTGAAGAATCTAACAGGCAGATTGTAAGAAAACAGCTTGCAGAAACATTAAGAGCAACTGTCGCCCAAAAACTTATCTATTCGGAAGAAAAGAAAAGAAGATACCCTGCTTGTGAAGTGATGGTTGTTACACCTACTATTAAGGATTACATCACAAAAGACAGTTCTGATGATATTTACAGACTAATAAGAGATAATACCGTTGATGATATGCTTTCTATGAACGCATCGTTAGCAATGTTAGCAGACAGCGGCTATATTTCACAAGAAGAAGCTCTTGCTAATTCTAATGACGAGCCGGAATTAGAAAAGATTTTCAGAGGGGTATATCAGGGAACAAAAGCTTATTATGAATAATTACGTAACAGAAGCTATTAATCTGAAATCATATAACCTTAATGATGCAGATAAAATTATAGTTATGTACTCTAAAGATAACGGTCTGATCAAGGGAGTGGCAAAAGGAATTAAGAAGCCTAAGAGTAAACTCGGTGCAAGAATGGATTTGCTTGTGGCTAATTCCTTGCAGCTTCTTAAGGGCAGAAGTATGGACACTATTATTCAGGCTCAAACCGTTAATAATTTCAGAAAGACCAGAGAAGATATGGATAAACTTATGCTCTCTTCTTATGTTTCCGAACTTATTGTAAACTTTGGCGAGGGCTCAGAAGCTGCATCAAAAGAAATCTATGAACTTCTATACAAAGCTCTAAACAGGATTGCGGATTCTAAAGAGAAAAAAGATGCGCTTATTGCAGTAATAAAATTCCAGCTCAAACTCCTTTTAATAATGGGATTCTGCGTTGAATTGGATACCTGCTTATGCTGCCGCGAGCAGATTCTGGATGAAGAAATGTATTTTTCTTCCGCTATGGGCGGTGTAATCTGTAAGGAATGCAACGAAACTCTCGGGGTTAAGCTTAAAATGCACCATAAAATAAGAGATTTTCTTCTTGCAATGCTCCAGTTTGATTTTGATTACGAAAGCGAGTATGACAGAAAAGCGACCGAAAAAGTCTGTCAGGTCTGCTTTGATCTTTTAGATGATTATATTAAAGTTCACAGCAGCAAAAAACAAAAGACTTTAAAAGTACTTAAGGAGCTTGCCGTCTAATGAAAAAAATCAGGCTGGCACATTTATATCCAAAACTTCTAAACATTTACGGCGACGGGGGAAATATTCTTACCCTGAAAAAAAGATGCGAATGGAGAGGAATTGAAATAGAGATTGATGAAATTAATATCTCAGATTCTATAAGCGAACACGATATTTATTTTATCGGCGGCGGCCAGGATTTGCAGCAGATAGAAGTCTCAAAAGAACTCCAAAGACATAAAGATTTTTTAACCCTGGAACGTGACAGAGGCGCGGTATTTTTAGGCATTTGCGGGGGATACCAGCTTATGGGGCACTATTATCAGCCGCATAACGGAGACAGGCTTGAAGGGATTAGTCTGTTAGATGCTTACACAATTGCCGGCGACAAACGTTTTATAGGAAATGTTACGGTTGAAACGGAGACAGGAACTCTTGTCGGATTTGAAAACCACAGCGGACTTACTTACCTTGAAGGAGAGACCAAACCTTTAGGAAAAGTTTTAACAGGAAACGGAAATAACGGCAAGGATAAAACAGAGGGCGCACAGTACAAAAATGTATTCGGAACTTATCTCCACGGTTCTTTTCTGCCTAAAAATGTAAAATTTGCAGACTATATGCTCGAGCTGGCACTCGGCGAAAAGCCGGAACCTCTAAACGACGAGATTGAAACACTTACACACGACTCGTTGATAAATAAGGCCTATTAAACACCCCAACGGCGGCTTCTGCGATTGAATTCCAATACGCACTCCGCAAGGGTTTCTTTATTAAACTCCGGCCAGAATAGAGGCAGAACTATAAATTCCGAATAAGCTATCTGCCAGAGAAGGTAATTTGAAACCCTCATTTCACCTCCGGTTCTGATAAGCAAGTCGGGATCAGGAATTTTTGATGTATAGAGATACGAGTTAACGGTATCCTCAGTTATTTCATTTATTTTGCCTGACTTATAATCTTCCGCAATCATTGAGGCAGCTCTTACAATTTCCGCTCTGGAACCATAGTTAAATGCTATTTGGAGATTTACTCCCGTATTATTTTTTGTTGTTTCAACAGCATTTTTTAAAATTTCCTGTAACTTCGGACTCAGCTTTGTCGTATCACCTATAAAAGAAATAACTACATTATTTTCATGCATCTCTTTGAGTTCGTTTTTTAAAGTCTGCCCTAATAAATCCATAAGAAAATTAACTTCTTCCGGTTTTCTGTTCCAGTTTTCGGTAGAAAAAGCATACACGGTTAAGTATTTTATCCCGAAATCGTCGCACGCTCTCATTGCTGCTTTAAGTGCATCAACGCCTTTTTTATGCCCTACCGCTGACGGAAGATTTCTCTCCTTAGCCCAGCGCCTGTTACCGTCCATAATTATTGCTATATGTTTTAAATCGTTTTTTTCTACAATCTCTCTTATATTTTCCATATCTGTCCTAATAATCTTCCAACATCTTTAATATACCAAAAACAGGTTTTTCAAGCTCGCTTAATTCCATATTTTCATCAAGCTCAAGCGTAATAACAGGGATTTTTCTTTCAATACCTGCCCAGGTACCGAAGCTTCCCGGAGTCGGATAACCGATATTTTCTTCTACAGGATATCCTATAATTTCAGAAATTCTTAATGCCAAATCTTTTGCGCTGTCATTACCGTCATAGTTAACGACCTTATACGGCGCATGCAGCGTAATGATAGCCCTTGGAGAATACTTTTCAATAACTTCTGTCAAGAATCTTGTTTCAACCTCGGAAGCCGGCTTTTCACCGCCATAATAATCATCTTTCTGCCCTAAAACCCAGTTTTTCGCGGGGAAATTCCTGTTCAAATCAACTCCGTTAAAATTTGTCCTCGTTTTTTTCTCCATACCGTCAGGATTAAGACAAGGTATCATCATTAACTTGGTATCAGGAAAAGCTTCATAGTATCTTCTTACAAGGTAATCACCCTGAGGTTCGTCGCCGTGAAAAACACCAATGACAAGAACAGCTCCTAAAGAAGGATTAAAAAGTTCTATCTTATTTCCGCCGGGTGTAAGATTCATAATCCGCCTATGGTCTCAAAATTGCAATTACATAATCGTCCGTAAAATATTTATTGGCACATTCCAGCAGCTCTTGAGAGGTAACAGCCCTTAGCCTATCTATCACTTCTTTTTGATAATCAAAAGGTTTACCGGAAATAGAATAATAAGCCATTAAATTTGCCTGCTGGGAATTTGTTTCAGTTATAAACTGCTGTTTCCCGATAATATTGTTCTTAGCATTATGCAGCTCTTCTTCTGAAACCGGAATTGTTTTAATTTTTTCTATTTCTTCTTTAAACCCGTCAATAGAAGTCTTGATATTAGAAGGCTCCGTACCTATATAAATACTAAAGACTGCCGCTTTTTGGTGTGTTTCGTAAGAAGTTCTGACAGTATATGCCAAGCCCTTTTTCTCTCTTAATTCCATAAAGAGTCTTGAAGAGAGTCCGCTTGCTCCCAGAATTGTATTTAAAAGCATTATTTTAAAATAATCATCGCTTCCTATTGTAGGAACAAGCCATCCTTGTATAATTTGCGCCTGCTGGGCATCTTCTTTTATAAGTTCAACTTTTTCCTGATGCAAAGATTCAGGAACACTTATTTGAGAAACTGCATCTTGTGATTTTGGAATTACACCAATGTATTTATTTAAAAGGTCCTGTGCTTTTTCAGGTTCAATATCACCCACAAAAGCAAGAGTTTTCTTACTGTTATTTAGAATTTCGCAATAAGATTTTTTTACATCTTCAAGAGTAGCTTTGTCAATTTCTTCAAGAATAGTTGTATAACTTGCACCGTAAAAATGATTCTTGTAAATAGTTTTGGTAAACAAATCAGACACTTTGGTTCTTGCAGAATCCAGCTCGGCAAAAAGTTCTCCCTTTAATTTTTCTCTTTCTTTTTCAAACTCTTCAAAAGTCGAATTCTGTATAATATCTGAAAGAATTGAAAGAGCTAATTCAAAATCTTCATTCAATGATACAAACCGGAACCTTAAATAATCGTATTTCATTTCCGTATACATATCAATTGCATTTTCATCCAGTATAGATGAAAGCTCTTCTGAGGTATATTTTTGAGTTCCTTTCAAAAGGAGCCTGTTCATTAAAAGATATTCCCCGGGAAGTTTTTCCGGATTCTCAATCAAAAAGTTTAATGAAAGTGCCGTTCTCGGTGTATCATTATTTCTTTTTAAGCAGGCACTTATTCCGTTTGTTAATAAAATTTCTCTCATAGCTAGAATTAAATCACAAATTTCATCAGACTTCAATTAAAAATTTGTTATAGAATTGTAAAAAAAACTTTAAAATACGGGCATGTTCATGATAATATCTCTTTAGAGGTTTTAGAATGAGAATTTTAGAAGTAAGAGACGGTTTTATAAAATTTGAATCCGGAGAAAAGATTTCACTATCATCATTTATTCTTGTTAACGGATTTGACAAACAATATATAGCACAGGTTATTCAGGTAAAAAAATCCGGCGAAAACCTCATTGCTTATGCAAAAATATTATTTTTGTATGACGGAACCCTCAGAAACTATGATAAATCTCTTCCTGATAAGAATTCCGAGATTTCAGAATTTACAGCTGACATTCTAAGTAATTCTCTCATCTCAACAAACCCTGTTATAGCAGGAAGATTCTTTGATAAAAGTATTGATATTCCTATTGATAAAGAATGCTTTAACAAAAAGACACTTGTATGTGTCGACAAACCGCATTCTAATAACATTATTTTATCTAACCTTGCACGGCAATTCAAAGCTTACGGAAGAGTTATCGTCATTGATATGCTTGGAGTTGCAGAGGGAAAGAAATTCACTGCCGGAGTTGACTTTAGTTTGCCTTTAAACCTTGAAGGATTGTCTTTTATGTATGAAGACTGTCTGAACGATACGACACCGGAAAGTAAGGCAATGATAAAAGAAATCTTCCTTGATCTGGGAGAATATGCTAAAACTGTACCATTTTTACCATTTAGCGCTCTTAAAACCGTAGTCGATGATTTAGTTGACAAATCTCATATATTTAAGCTTCTTGTCTTAAAAAACAAACTCGCAAAATTTGATAAAGACGGCTGTTTTGCTAAAACAAAAGCCGAAGCCGAAAACCTCGATAAAATTCTTGAATCAGACTTTGCAATCATTGATCTTTCAAAACTGGATTCAACATTCCAGAACAGATACCTGAGCTGTATTCTTTCTGCACTTGCAAAGCAAAAAGATTCCGTCCAGATATTTTTAGAAAGTTCAAATTTAATAAACAAGAAAAATATGAAAACCGTGCTGACAAATGATGCTATATCAGCAGTGTTTATGACTCATTCCAAGTTCAAATATATTAACGAAATTAAAAACCTCTTTGATAACTTTATAATTGAACCTTCATTTACGGCAAATCAGGTCTTCAATATTTATAACACCTTCCTAAACTCTATGCCAAATGATACATATCTTCTGGTAGGAGAAGGAACAAATTATATTCCGCTTGTATCAAGCCTTGAAGAAATTACGACCGTTATAAAAACTAAAACGGAAGAAAGTCCTGCTATTGAAGTATCGAACGAAATTTCGGACGAAACAGAAGAATTAACCGTCGAAGAACTGGAAAATGAGGTTACGGAAGAAATTGCAAAAGAAGAACTTGAATCTTCTGAAGAAGTTAACGTTCAACTTGAGCCGACGGCCGAAGCAATTGAAAAGAAATCCGATAATTTGATTGAAAAATTAACAGAAGAAGTTCAAAGTGCGGAAATTCCTGCTAACCTGAATCTCTTTGATGATGAATCAGAAAATACAGAGGCAGTGGTAAATTTAGGAGCAGAGGTAAATGCAAATATTGATGCTCCTGAAAATAACCTTAGTGAAGCTTCAACAGCACCGTATGGAGAAGTATTGCAAGAGGTAGTAATTGAAACAGAATCCGATACACCTGAAGATGTTGTACAGTCATCTGTCCCTGAAGCAGCTCAAGTTGTAGAAAATTTTGAAACAAAAGTTCATCAGGATTCCGAAACGCTTGCTGAAGAGTCAGAAACTGAATCCTTACAGCCAGACGAAGCTACCCCTGTTGAAGAACTTGAACTTGATTTACAGGATTCAGATATTGAACTGGCAGAACCTGTCATTGAAAATGTACCAGAAGACTCATTACCAGAAACTGAGCAGGCAGAAGAAATAACACTTCCTGAAGAAATTTCCGACCTCATCGATGAAGAACCGGAACAGAATCATGAAATACCTGCCTTAAAAGAATTTGAAGAAGACTCAAGCGAAACCACCGTAATACCTATTAATGAAGATAACAGTGAGCTTGATGAGCTAATAGAACTTGATCCTGATTCTGAAACGGACGAAGAACCTATTCTGGTTGATCTTGGAGATGAAAGCGAAGAATTATCAGAAGAAGAACTTGATAAACAAATCGTTGAAGACGTAGACAAGGTCTTTACAACAATGAAAGAAGATGATGCCATATCTGATTCCGATTTAGATTTTATAGATGAACTAAATGAAGAAAGCAATTCTGAAGGTCTTGAAGAACTTACCCCGTCTGAAGGGTTAGAAGAACTTCAGCCCATAGAAGACGAAACTGATGATGACAGTTTCCTTGAACCGTTAGAAGAAGTAGGTAATAAACCTGAACCTGATGACAGCGGCGAAATTCTTGAAACAAGAAGCTCTTCAACACCAATAGTTCCTGTATATGAGGCTGATATTCCTCCTGAAGATATGGTATCCAGCGACCCTATAGAGCAGGGGGATACAGTAACACACGCTAAATACGGGACTGGCGTAGTAGAAAAAATGATTAAATACGGAACAAAAACCCTGTATTCAATAAATTTTGATAATATCGGAAGGCGGCTGCTTGACCCGACATTAACAGAAATTAAGAAAAGTTAACTAACAAAGACGCCTGCTCTTTACAAAATGTTTTTTTATTATTACAATAATTGTACTCACAATCCTCATGTGATAAACAGTTTAAACAGGAGTCATTAACCTTTTAAATTGTTACAAGCGAAAGGAAATATAAAATGGCAAATATTAAGTCAGCAAAGAAAAGAGTTCTTATTGCAGAAGCTAACAGACAAAGAAACGTAGCTTTCAAAACTTCTATTAAATCAGCTGTAAAAAAAGCTTTATCTTTAGCAACTGATTCTGATAAAGAAGCTTTGAATTTAGCAATTTCAAAAGTTTATCAGTTATGCGACAAAGCCGTATCAAAAGGCATTTTGCACAAAAATACAGCTGCAAGAAAGAAATCAAGACTTGTTCTTGCTATTAAAAGAGCTCAACAGTAAGCTTTGAGTAATTATTAAATAGAGGCGGAATTTCTTCGAAATTCCGCCTCTATTTTTATCTTTCCTGCAAAATTAAACTTATTCCTGCTTTAAAATAATTCTTGAATTCAGCAAAAGATCTCAGAGAAAATAATGTTTTTAAAATAAATTTTGGTCTCAGGTAGAACCTGCGCACCGCAGATTTATGAATCTCCAAAATTCTTTCTTTTGATAAGTCGTGAGATCGTACCGCCGGAACAAAATATGCCCCGTCAAAATTCAAGCCGTCTTCTGCAAGCTTGTTCACTAAAGCATAGGCAAAAAACTTTGTTCCCGGAAGCGGTGTCGCAGTATAAAAACTTACAAAGTTGCTATCCAATTCAATTGCAAATTTTATAGTCTCTTCTGCTGTTTTTTCAGTTTCCCATGGAAGCCCCAGCACAAAATAGTTATAAATTTTAATTTTATTTTTCTTTAAAACTCTAACAGTATTTCTAATATTATCAAGAGTTATTTTCTTCCCTATATTATTTAAGATTTCCTGAGAACCGCTCTCTACGCCAATACTGACAAGCCTGCATCCTGACTTGTACATCATAGATGCCATTTCATCATCCATCGTATCAGCCCTTGTATTAGCTGACCAGGTAATTTTTAAACCGCTGTCGATAATTTTTTTGCACAAATCAAGAGTCCAGTCTCTGTCAATATTAAAAATATCTGACCAGAAAAGAAAATTCCTGATATTATACTTTTCAACACACTCTTTAATCTCTGCAATAATATTCTCTGCAGAACGTTTACGTACTTTTACCCCGGAGACCGGAGACGCAAGGCAGAAAAAGCAGTGAAAAGGACATCCTCTGGAAACCTTTATAACTGCCTGAACTTTGCCGTTATCCGGCCTTTTGTAAATTGAATTATCTACCAGATGTCTTGCAGGGAAAGGAAGCGAATCCAAATCTTCGTTAAACGGTCTCGGCTCATTCTTTACCCCTTGGAAGTTTTCAGTGTAGCAAATACCCAGAATTTCGTTATCAGGAACCCCTTCCAAAATTTCTTTGAGCGTAAGTTCAGGTTCCCCCATAATGACATAGTCAATATAAGGGTGTTCATAAATTACGTTAGTATTATATGTAAGAAACGGAGCACCTTTTACTATAGTTGTACAGGAAGGATGCTTCTCCTTTATTCTCTTGACCGCTTCCATATCTGATTTAAAAGTAGGAGTAGCGATATTTGCAACAACATAATCCGGCTTAAACTCCAGTATGTCTTTATCTAAGTTTCCACCGAGGCTGTAATCTTTAATCTTTGCTTCAAAACCTAATTGCTCTGCTATCGCTGCCAGATACATTAAATCCGTAGGAGGGAGCGGCGGAATAACAAGAAGTTCTTTAGTAGGCTGCTGGCAACGATCTTCTCTGTTCATAACCGGTGACGGGGGATAAATCAAAAAGATTCTTTTAGACATCCTATATCATCTCCTAACTATGAATTTTGAGGAATTGTTTTTTCTTTAACCTTTGAGGCAACGATAGAAGCTGCAATTAAGCATATTGCACCGACTGCAAAGGTATATTCCCAATGATAATTCACACCCTCATCCATTATAAACATACTCTTGTTGATTAACCATGAAACCAGAGTACATACAAATACCTGAGGACCTGCGATAAAAATATTAAATATACCCATCACTGAGCCTTCCGTACCGGGTTTAATAAACTGAGAAAGCATTGCAAACGGAAGCGCACAAATACTTGCCCAGCCGATACCTGATATTGCCATAAACAAAGCAATAAGCTTTGGATTAACAGTGACAGCCATTCCGATATAAGCAGCCGCCATAGAAAGCATTGATATAATATGAACCTTCTTATTCCCGAATTTTACTGATAAAACCCCAATTGGGATAGCAACGAGGAAACAAACAAGGTTAAATATTGCAAAACATACTGATGAAAAATTTGTCCCGGCAAGAACAGCACTGTCATAAGCGGCTTTCATAGTCTCGTGAACATCAGATAAATCAGGCACCGCAAATACTGTATGAACTGCATACTGGGTAAAATACATCATCATACACATAGTTCCTATCCAGGTGAAGAATTGCATCCAGCAAATTTTACCGACTTCGGGAGAAAGAGCAAAGAAATCTTTCAAAGATTTAATTATATCAAATTTTTCATCATTTTTTGTTTCATTGCTCACAGGATTGGTTCGTTCCTGTATTGCCAAACAAGTCCATAGCATACCGAGAGAGAATGCCAGCGCAGCCATAATAAATTGAGCATTGATTGGCATTTGATAATTAAACGCCCATTTTAAGAAAGGTGCAGCACCGGCTGCGAATACAGATCCAAGCCCAATCGCAAGACTTATATACGAATTTGCTATAGAATGCTGTTCAGGTGGTACGACATCCGGAACAAGAGCTCTATAAGGGCCTTGAGCAATATTAACGCAAGCATCCAAAATCCAAATCATAATAGCTGCGAATAATAAAGCTGACCAAGCAGGAAGCTGAACATGCAAAACACTTGAAATCCAATCCGTTATTGGAGAAGAATTTGGAAGAGCCCAGAGTGCGACAGCAGAAAGGAGTGCGCCGCCCAAAAGATAAGGTCTTCTTCTACCGAAAACAGTTCTGGTTTTATCGCTCAATGCACCTATTAACGGTTGAACAACCATGCCGGTAAAAGGTCCTGCCAGCCAAATTAAACCAAATAGGAAGGGTGATGCACCGAGCTCTTCAGTTACAGGGCCGGACAAAATAATTCTCATCTGCCAGGCAAACTGGAGTCCGAAAAAACCTATAGCAAAGCTGATAAACTTTGCGGTAGTAAATTTTTTAAGTGCATTCTCTTCCATTAACTTTTCCCCACACATTCTATATTACAAGTTTACAGGCAACATAAAAGCCCGTCAACAAGCAGCTAATACATTCCAATAATTTTATCTATGCCTGATTTTGCGACGGCAAATAGTTCAAGCATCTTTTCATACTCGTAAGGTTCACCTTCTGAAGTTGTCTGAAAATCTACAATCTTACCGCTTTTGGTCAACACTACATTTGAATCCACTCTTGCATGAGAATCTTCTTCATAATTCAAATCCAGTTTAATTTCACCGTCAACTATACCTATTGAAACAGCACCGACTGGCTCAATAATAGGATTTTCAGCCAAGTCTCCGGAGTCAATAAGCTTATTAACAGCATCCCTGAGAGCAAGAAACCCTCCGCAAATACTTGCTGTTCTTGTGCCTCCATCTGCCTGAATAACATCCGCATCAATCGTTATTGTCATTTTAGGCATCTTACTTAAGTCAACGCAAGCCCTCAAACTTCTGCCAATAAGTCTTTGAATCTCATGTGTTCTACCCGAAACCTTTTCTCTTTCTCTTCTGCATCTTGTATTTGTAGAAGCAGGAAGAAGAGAATACTCCGCAGTTACCCAGCCCCTTTCATCATCTTCCGCCATCCACTTAGGCTTTTTCAAATCAACAGACGCTGTTACTATAACTTTTGTATCCCCAAATTCAACCAATACAGATCCCAGAGCATGTTTAGTAAAATTATGGGTAAATTTTATATTCCTGAGCTGATTATTTTCTCTTCCGTCTACTCTCATATAAACCCCTCCTGAAAATATTTTAACACAAAGACTACTCCATGTTGCGTATTTTATCAGAATTTAGTTGACCGAGATAATAAATATATATAAAATATACATGTGTTTAAAACTAAACATACAGTATTGGGTTAAAATGGAGGTTAATTATAGCAGAAGGTATTAGCTCATCAACAACCGGTGTTGATTATTTAAGTATGATTCAGAATGCAACAACTACAAATTCTTCTTCCACAGAAAATACTTCTGAAGAGGAAAAAACTACTGAAGAAATCCTTTCAGAACTCAGACAAAGCAGCACGGCATCAACAATGACAGCACAACAAATTGCTGATGAATACGGTATTTCTCTCTCAAAAGCACAAGAAATTCTACAGGAACTTAACAACGACAGCAGCGAAGAAGAAACCATTCCTGAAAATTCAACTGTATCCTACATAGTATAAATTCTTTTTTCATGATAGTTGCTACCATCTTGGGGACGAGGTTTAATAACCAGCACTCCCCCGCCAGGGGGCAAGGGGTAAAATACTATAATTTAGAAGCTGAGGAAAGAACTATATTGGTTTTGCATATTAGCAATAAGTAAATCCATAGTCTGGAATTTTGCTTCTAAGCGGGTTCTATATCTTTCTACAGAACGAGTTTGTCTGGTAATTTTTTCATCAATTCTCTGAATCTGATCTGCGAAAGAAGAATCCGCCGAATCAAAATAACCTGTTACAGAAGCCAGAGTAGATTCAATAAGATTTTCTACTTTTGAAAGCACTCCAGGATTATCATCAGTACCTACCAGGAAGGATTTTAATTCTTCCGGATGTTCACCATATGCTTCAAGAAATTTTTCCCTATCGAAATACAGCATATCGACATTTTCTGTATCAATATTTGTTCCGCTTGCAGCTTCTGATGATATACCGATTGCATCAAGATTTTTAAATGTACTGTTTCCGGATAAAGAACTTGTCATCAAGCTTCTTAATTGCGTTCTAATAAGTTTAAGAGTCGTCTCACCATGCAAATCCCCTTCAATTGAAATTGCATCATTGACATTGGTCATAAGCTCATTGTAGGCATCTATAACATCTTCTATTGCGTCTGCGACTACTTCTTTATCCCTTTCAATAGTAAGAGTGACAGGCCCTTCCTCTGATACATCCTTAAGATTAATAGTAACACCCTCTATTCTTGAGATATCACTGGTAACAGTATTAGAGGTTGAAGTATATCTTGTGCCGTTTATAGTAAAACTTGCATTTGAACCAAGAGTCTGGTTCTCTACAGAAAGCCTTCTGACAGTTGAACCGTCAGGATTTATTTCAGTAGAAGTAAATCCCATAATATCGGTAAAGTTACTTGTTCCTGACTCTATATTAATAAGAGAAGAGCCTGTTGCACGGGATGTTATGACAAGTCGGCCGTCAATAGAATCCCAGTATGCAGTAGCATTTGCATCTTCACTTGAATTAATTTGCGAAATTAAATCGTTTACAGTCGTAGTATTGTCAATTGTAAATACTGCATTGCCAATGGTAAATGTACCTTCAGTTACATCACCGAGCCTGAATAGGCCTGATTCCATAATACGGGATGTAGCATTTACTTTATATAATTCTCTTGCACTTGTTATTGTGCCGTCTTCATTTTTGGTAAGACCGGCAACTGCAGAGAGGTTACTTGTATCTGTAGTAGTACCGATTTGCAGATCCCCTCCGTCATTTGCAAAGAAGGTCAGAATACCATTTTCAAATTTAACATCAACACCTTGAAGCGCAGAAGCAACTCTGGATCTGAATTCAGAGAATGTTTCTTCTGAATCTACTTGAACAACAGCTCTTTGACCATCTTTATATATAGTCAAGGACCCTGATGAAATATTCATCAAACTTAATTTTGTAGAATTATCAGCATAATTTGATACAGAGAGAGTTCTTTCTTCATAAGTTGTAACAGTCTGCATAACAGTATCAGAACTTGCCGCATATCCGCCAAGATCATCATGGAATGTTAAATCAAGGTTCGTTACAAGGTTGGAAGAAGATGCTGCCGTATTAATACTTATCTCGTCAAAACCGCTCTGAATAGTAAATACACCCTCAGAAACTGAAGCCGTAATACCTGCTGTTTCTAATTTATCTATTAGTGATCCTATCGTATCATCGGCTGTGATATTTATTGTTTTTGCTTCACCATTAACATTCAATACAAGTGTACCTTCTGATTTAAGCTTAGAGCCGCCCCAATCTTTATCAAGGTCACTTAATAGGGTATCTTCATTAATTAAATCTGTTGACGTTGTTGTAACAGTTTCCGTCAGAGAAGCATTATAATTATAAGATGTATCCATACCATTAGGGAACAATACATCAACAATATTAGATGCATTCAATACAGAATTTGATTTAGCTACATAAGAATCGCCATTGCCAAGAATTTTTAATGATGATTTGCCGTCTTGTATATTCAGACTTGCCTGAATACCAAATTGCTGAAGAGTCTGTATAAATGAATCCAGAGTATCATCTGCAGAAACCATCGCAGTATATCTTACACCATTATTATAAATATAATATTCACCGGAAGTTATGCCGAGTTCAGAGAGCTTAGTATCACGCGTAACTGCTGTTTCTATAGTAGAAATTTCTATTTTATCAAGATCAGAGCTTTCGTATATATTTGTCTTAATCCAGTTAGCAGAATCGATACCCAGTATTTCAAGGGCATTTGAAGCTTTTTCTGAACCTGTGTAATTTTCAAGCGTAATATTACCGTTAGCACTGACTACCAGACTTCCATTTTGGTCAAGACCTGCATTGAAGCCATATGCATTGAGTTTACTAATCAAAGATCCTATAGTCTCATCCACTGAAAGCGAAATATTTGTTTTTACACCATTATTATTAACAGTAATAAAACCTTCTTCATAATTTATACCGTCAATATTAGCGAATTTAGTATCATTTGTAATATTCTGAACAGACTCTACTTTTGATTTTAAAGCATCCGAAGTATAGGTATTAATATACTTCCAGTCAGGGAAAAGCGTATCAACAATATTTGAGTTACTGCCGCTTGTTTGAGCAGTTTCAATATAAGAATTATTTCTGCCGCTTATAGAAATCGAGCCGTCAGAACCAAGACTTGCAGTAATTCCGTGAGCATTTAATGTAGCCAGAAAGTCTGCAACTGTAGTATCTGCAGTAATTGTTTCCGTGAGACGAACACCGTTTTCATATATATAATAAGCGCCTGTAGTAATACCGAGGAGAGCACCGTCTGAACCGCGTAAATCTACCAATTTTGCATCGGAAGTTATAACACCTTCATTATTTATTTGTTCCTTAAGCGGGTCAGAAACAGTGTCATAGCTTGTAGACCAGTCGTTCGATATATTTAACTTATCAAGGATATTAGAAACATTGGATGTAAGGCCATCTGTTGTAAGATAACTGTTATTATTGCCATTGAAGTACAATTTTCCGTCAGCGCCTATACCGATGGAAATATTGTAATTTGCAAGCTTGTTAGAAAGCGATTCTATGGTTTCATCACTATTAATATTTAATATTGAACGATTACCGTCGCTGTATACATATACCTGTCCCGATGTAATTCCAAGATTATTACCTGAAGAATCAACAAGTTCTGAAAGTTTTGTTGTCATTGAAACTGTTTGAGTAGTAGTAATTGTCTTAGTCAAAGGTTTTGTAGACGTCTGAGACACCGGTGCAGTTGACGACGGGCTTAAAGGCGGAGTACTTGGAATAATTAAACGATACGAATCAGACATTTGTGCAGAAGACGAGGTTGAGTAAGACTTGCCTTCACCGACTTCAATATTAAACCCGCCTGCTAACGCGCTATCCATACTATAAATATAACCATCACCGCCGGATTCTATTGTAAGTTTATGAGTTGTATCAGAGAATGAGACAACTACGCCATTGTCGTTAAGGGCTTGTACAAAGTCATCAATAGTATCAGTTGAGCTGAATGTAATTGTAGTATATGCTCCACTGTCGGAGGAAGCAACAACTACGGAAAAAGAGTTTTTGAGTATATTGGTTGATATAAGCGATAAAGAAGACTCTGAAATTATTGGATCTTTTTTCATATATGGCGAAAGAGGGACAGAAACAGAGTCCGTAATTCCAGTAGGTCTGGTTGTCGGCAGGCGTAATGCATTCGCAAGCTGAGTCGATATTTTATCAACACTATATGATCCCGAACCCTCGCCGGAAATCGTTATTTTTCCGCCGCTAAATGATGCATCTATATCATAACTGGCCAGTTTGGAAATTATTGTTCCTATAGTAGCAGTAGTGCTAAATGTAACAGCTACAGTACCTCCGGTAGTAGTAGTTAATGTAATAGTCTGGGTAGAAGTAACCCCAAGCGTAGCTAACGTAGTAGAAATCGTAGCAGTCTTTGCAATACTTATAGGAATAGTAGGATCGGTACTCACAGGAAGATTCGTATTCCTTTCAGTAGTGTCGGATGCTGACATAGTTGATACACCGGGGTTCGTTGACTGTTCAATAACAGAGAAAGACGGAAGTTCCGGAATGACAGGCCTACCCGGATCTATTATTGTCCCTTCATTGGGCTGAGTAGAAGTGGTCTGCTTCGTCATATAAGTAATAACGTTATCAGATACCCAATCAGTTTCTCCCATACTGGAAGCCCAATCAAAACCAAGAGCATCCATTAAAGCACCGGTAAGATAAGAATTACCTGAATCAGATGTTATCTTAATAGTTGCACCTTCTATAGCAGGACCAGAAGTCCCATCGCTGATAATAGTCGCGGTATATCCGTTATTATCAAGGAATTTAAAGAATTCTTCAAGTGTAGTTTCTGCAGTTAAGGATTCGGTACCAAATAATCTCGCTACATACCCACTAACTACATTATTTTTAATAAGAGTGTCTCCCGTACCAAGTTTAGCCGGATCAATACCCAAATCTGCAAAGGTTGTAGTTAGGTCAGGGGTGATACACATAGTAACATTTGCAACCACCGCTGAAGAAGAAGTCTGCCCTATACCAGAACTTGCTCCAGAGCCTTCTGTTTCAACGCCGAAATCTTCAAGGAGAGCGCCTTCTGCATAAACTCCGGAAGATGTATCAAATGAAAGTTTTCCGAAGGACATCGTCACATCAATACCATTATCTGCAAACACATCAATAAGATCCTGGAATGTAGCATCCTGTGTAAATGTATAGCCACCAGTAACCGCACCGGTAGCAGAGTCTTTAAAAGTTATAATAAAATCACTTGTTTCTGCTACACTGGAGAGTTCTGTTGTTTTATTCGCAATCTGCCCGGTAACCTGTGAATTTCCAGTAGTAAATGACGGAGGAAGGGGTGAACCGGCCGTCTCAAGTCCGACGAGTTCTTCAAACTGGGTATTAGCAATCACTCCGCCTTCAATCTTGAATACACCATCTTCAAGTGAAGCAGTCGCACCATGTCCGTTTATCCAACTTATCATTTGTCCGAATGTTGTTGTTTCAGCCATTGTAGTCGTATAAGAAGCTCCATCAACAGTCATGGTAAACTTTTCTGTTCCTACAAACCCAATATCACCCAATGTAGAATTTAAATCCACATCAGTTTCTTCTGTAATTACGGCATAAACCGGATCAGAAGATGTATACTTTCCTGAAATCACTTCTTTAAAGCCAAATATTTGGCTAATCAAGGCACCTGTACCCGAGCTTGGAGAAGCAAGTGTTGCACCGCTGATAGTAAGTTTTGAAGTAGCAGAATCGAAATCAGCGGAAATACCCTTTGCATCTAAAGCACTAATCATACCCTGTATTGTCATATCAGAAGTTAAAGTTACGGTCACATTTCCAACACCCTGCACATCAAACGTTACAGGCGTTGTACCGTCTGTAAGCCCGAGAGAACTCAGTTTAGTAGTCAAAGATGCATTAACAGTCTCAGAGCTTTCATATTTTAAAGATTCAGATTTAGAATGCGCAGACCCGGAGGTTATATTGTCTACAAAATCAGTACCATACAATTTCGTTAGCAGATCCGTACCTTGAATAAGACTCGGATCTGTTTCTATTATTTCACCGGTATCTACAAGACTTTGAACCTCAGAATCGCTCAAGGCTGCAAAAGTGCCGCCTGTTATTGTAAGAACCCCCGTATTAGAATCAATACTGGCACTTATACCCATCTTTGAATAATCATTGATCAGATCCCCGATAGTCATATCTTCAGAAATTTTTTCGTAATAGGTATCTCCATCGCCGTTTGTTACCTTAAGATACCCTGCCTTAACACCAAGGTCTTCTACAAGACGAGTATCTCTCGTCGCTATCACATCGTTTGTAACAGTCTCTTGCAAAGCATTACCGGTAACAATTCCTGTGAGAGGACTCGATGTCAAGTCAAACGCATCAATTGCATCAAATGTTCCTCCGACTATCTCTCCTCCTGAAATAGTAACAGTGCCGTCATCATTCAAAGAAGCTGTAAGACCTGACGCTTCCAAACCATCAAATAGATCTCCCAGAGTACTTGTTGAATTTAAAGTTATTGTAGCCGTTTCATTATTAGAGTTTCTCACCACAACGGTATCGCCATCAGCAACCCCTGTATCCACTATATCATCAAGCAGAGTATCTAAAGTAGCTGTTGTAACATCGGTAACAACAGTAGTATAAGTTAGGTCTTCGCTTTCCTGAATGTTTGAATTAACATCTTGTACCAAGCCAAAAGCAGCAATAAGACCTGTTGTCCCATCATTTGTTATAATTGCATCTTCCAGTTTAAAAGTTCCGTCGGTTAACGATGCATTAATATTCTCATCCTTTAACGCCTGTATAAATTCCCCTAAAGTAGTATTTTCATCAATTTCAACATTATAAATTGCATCATTAGCTTCTATTGTCAGAGTACCGGCTTTTACGCCCAGATCAGACATCAAAGTATTTTCATCGGCAGCTTTGTATATGGTATCTTCATTTTTAATTGTCAACTTATCACTTTGATAACCTTCATTAACACCTTCAAGATGTAATGCATTGACTATACCGGTGTTATCAATATCATTTATATCATTAACACCGAGATTTATATTAAAAATACCTGTATCATTATTAAAACTTGCATTAACCCCGATATTATTCAATTTGTCAATAAAAGTCTGAATTGTATCGTTTTCACTAATATACAGATTTTGTTGTATTCCGTTAACGTTAACCCCTATATTTCCGGCTTTTACCCCCAAATTTATAAGTTTAGAATCGGAAGTAGCTGTTGTAGTAGAAACTATTGTTGTTGTGTACTTATACCCACTCACTGCCTGGGTTGAGGTTGCCAGCTTATCAACGTCAATTTCATATGTAGCTTCTTTAGCTTCTGCAGTAGCGATTGCGGATAATATATCGGCATTTGATGATGTAGCAAGGTTTTGGGCAAAAATGTCCATTGAGCCTATATTAAACTTTGTGTCTGTTACCTTCTCCAATACAGAACGAAATGATGTAAAAAACGACTTAATATTAGCTACGGCTTCACGGGTGGTGGTGACTAAATCTTTTTCTTCTTCAAGCTCGGTGACTTTCGCTTGTTTCAATGATACAAGCGATTCTACCCATGATGATGTATCTAAACCTGATGCTAATCCGCTGAATGAAATAGTCATAAAGCTGCTGTCCTGCGCCGTTTTAGTCTACCTTAAGCAGCTGCAAATATTCTCGTATCGGGGTAACTGCCTTGTCTTACAGAATCTTTCTCTTATTAATACTACATGTGTGTTTCCAGTTGAAAATAATGCATCGCTACTTTATATACTTAGTATAGCATAAATGATATGTTTTTACAAGTGGCACTTATTTTACTTATTAAAAAAGCTGTTTCATTGTCTGTTTTCATGCTAAAATTATAAACACTTGGAGGAGAGATATGGGAAAGATTCTCAGAATTAAGAACTTTATACTCAAACATCCGGAATTTTTTACAATTCTTGGACTAGGAGTATTGTTTTACTTTATTTTCTTTGCAGGAATAGGAACTTACGCTCTTATGGATGTTGATGAGTCAAGATATGTTTCAATGTCCAAAGATATGTTTTTATCAAGAGATTTTTTAACACTTTATCTTAATAATGAGTTCTTTTTTGAAAAACCTCCTCTATATTTTTGGGGAGAATGTATTTCCTTTGCTCTTTTTGGAAAAATCAATGAATTTACTGCAAGATTTCCTGTTGCATTATACGGAACTCTTTGCTGTTACCTTGCATATTTTATGGGAAGAAAAATTATCTCAAGAGGATATGGCGTAATAACAGCACTTATTCTTGCAACAAGCCTTGAATTTGTTATTTTGGCCAAATTTGCAATACTGGATATAGTTGTTGCAGCCTGTATTTGGGCTTCTATATGTTTTGGAATATCCGTATATTTTTGCAGAGAATCACATAAAAAATTCTTCTGGTGGATGTTTTATATATTCTCAGGCCTTGCTGTAATGGCAAAAGGAATACCGGGTTTTGTCGTACCATTTGGAACCATGTTTTTTGTATCGATTGCGGCAGGCAAGTTTAAAGAAATTTTTAAACCCCAGTATTTTCTGGTGGGAATGGGGTTATTTCTACTAGTTACCTTACCCTGGCATTTAATAATGTTTAAGCTGCACAACCCTTTATTCTGGGACGAATACATTATAAAGCATCATTTAAAAAGGTTTCTAGGGGAGGGCGGTATTAACCGTACACAACCTTTCTACTTTTATTTTTTGACATTACTCTGGGGATTTTTCCCTTGGAGCATTTCTTGTCTAAGTGTATGGATCAAAGATTTAGTAAAAATTATTAAAGAAAAGAATTGGAGCTTTGACATCAAAGCATTAAGCACGGAACAAAGATTTATTTTTTATAATGTAATTACAGTCGTATTTACATTATTGTTCTTCACATCATCAAAAACAAAACTTATAACATATATTCTTCCTATGTATGGCTCTTTAGCCTGCATTGGAGCTTATGTTTGGTATAATTACATTAAAAAGATTTCTAATGAAAAAATTATTAATATAACGGTTTATGTTGTCGGCGGCATATTTTTATTCGCGACACTGGCATCCATATTAACACCAATTTATCTTCCAAAGCAGCTATATCAAGATATATCGACAGTCAAAACCTTTTGTGTAGTTACATCCTTCGCTTTTGGATTGGCTTCAATCATGTTTGCAAAAAGAAAGTTATATAAAGCGGTTTTTGCCTCTTATATACTTTTAATTCTTGCTTTTTCAGCTTATGCAACAGAAAAATTCTTTGAAATAGACTATGCCTTCGGACAAGCAGACCTTTTAAAATTTGCGGAATATGCAAAAAAGCATAACGTCACACTTACAACCTACGGATTTGCCCAAAAATATTCCCTTATTTTTTACAGCGGGCAGCCTGTTTTGTATAAAAAGCATATGAAACCTTCTGAGCTGGAAAAAGCTCTGGATAAAGATAAAAATATGGTTATTATTCCTTATAAAAAAATGGACGAAGTTAAGGACGTCAATTTTGATATAATTAAAAACGGAAGAAGATATGCACTTGTTGATGAGGATATGTAATGTTTCAAGTTATATGTGAAATACTTTTTAAAATTATAGAACCCATAGTACTAATAGTACTAAAAAAAACAGGTTACCCGAAAGATGCTGTATTGAGAAAAAAAGCAATCTTTGAGGAATCCGGTTTTTCAAAAGATGATTTTGTAATAATGTTCCATGGCGTTTCTGTTGGGGAGGTTATGGCACTTGAAAGACTTGTAAAAAAGACACGTAGCTGTTTCCCTGACGCAAAAATTGTTGTGACAACCGGAACCCACACAGGGCAGGATATTGCACACAAAAAATTTGACGGAACTGCAGATTTAATCACATATTTTCCTCTTGATCTTCCAAGCATTATAAATACTTTTCTGGATAAAGTTAACCCTAAAATTATCATGATTGCTGAAACTGAGATCTGGCCTAATTTTGCAATTGAAACAAAAAAAAGGAATATTAAACTTTTTGTAATTAACGGAAGAATCTCTGATAAAAGCTTTAAAACATACAGGATATTTAAACTATTCTTTAAACCATTTTTAAAATTATATACAGGAATTTACACTCAGAGTGATGATGATAACCGAAAATTCCTTTATCTCGGTGCAAATCCTGAAACTACTAAAAGAATGAACAATCTTAAATTCGATATTACAAAACCTGATATCGATTTTACATTTAACAAAGATGGGGCAATAATCATGCTGGCAGGTTCCACACACCACGGAGAGGATGAAATTGTCTTAAAAACATTCAAACAGCTTAGAGAAAGACACCCCGGTCTAAAATTAATACTTGCACCAAGACATTTAACAAGAAGAGATGAAGTAACAAAACTTGTTGAAGCAACAAACTTTAAATATGATTTCCGCTCAAATAACCGTACCGGCATGGAAGGGATCGATATCCTTATACTTGATACATTGGGAGAACTCGGCAAAATGTATTTCTTCTGTGATTTCGCCTTCATAGGAGGAAGCTTCAATAAAACAGGCGGTCATAACCCCCTTGAAGCACTTGTCTTTAACAAGCCAGTTATCTCAGGCCCTTCAATACATAACTTCAGAGATATTTACGGAATAATTGAAAAAGCTGGAGCCGGTTTTGTAGTTAAAAATCAGGGCAAGTTTTTTGCCATTGCTGAAAAATTTCTTTCCGACAAAACCTTTTTCCAAAAAACAATTGAATCAGGAACCGGCGTTTTTGCGGAACAACAAGGAGCTATGGAATTTGTATTAAATAACATATTAACATCTTGAATTTGCAATATATGAATGTTATACTGAATATATAACAAGAACAGTTAAGTTTACCCTGTAAGTTTTTGTGAAAGGATCCAAAAACTAAACTGTTTTTAGAAAAACGGATATTTTATCATACAGAGACGGCAAGTATATGACAATATCATTCAGCGGATTAGCGTCAGGTTTAGATACATCTTCCTGGATTGAATCACTTACGGCACTGAAACAGGCTAAAGTTGATACACTTGAGGAAGAAAAAGAAGCTGTTGCTTTATCCAGAGAAACGCTGAATAATATTAAATCATTCTTTACATCTTTCAGATCACTAATAGAAAAAGTGACTGATACTAAGTTTAATGTATCCTCTATGGATTTGTTTGCACAAAAACTTGCAACATCTTCAAATACCGACATTTTAACAGCAATCGCAACTCCTGAAGCTGATGAAGGCACGTATGAAATAAAAGTCGACAAACTTGCCAGCAATGCTAAAGCTACCAGTGAATATACATACTACACAACTATTGTTGAAACCACTACGGCAACTAATAATTCTAAACTTAAAGATCTGGGAATAAAATCCGGCAATATTGGAGTTACAGTTAACGGTGCGGAACAAATCGTTAATATAAGCGAAAATGATACAATAAAAGAACTTGTAAACAAGCTTACAAATATTGGAGCTAATGCAAGCTTTAACGAAGAAACAGGGATATTCAATATAAATGTTGGAGCAGATGCCATTAATGACATTGATAATACGGGCATTATTGACGGATTAAACTTGAGCGGAGTAAATAAAGGCTATTCATCAGGAGAATTAACCACAGAAAAAATTGAAACCGTTTACAATCCTGCAGACGGAAATACAAAGGTTTCCGAACTGGGAGTAAAAGCCGGTGACATTATTATCCAGGCTAATGATGCAGAATATCAACTGACAATCGAAGATGATGATACCATTCAAGATATTCTGGACGCACTTAATGCCAATAATATTGATGCTAAACTGGAAAACGGCATATTTTCAATTAATAATGCAATTATAGTTGATGACGGGACTACAGACTTAATTGATGCATTTGGTTTGACAAGCGAAATCGGCTCAAGCACACAAAAAAGCGACAGCCTGTCTCAGGAAACCCAAATTACCGAAACAGTAAGTGCAACTTCCGATACATTGCTAAAGGATTTAAACGGGGCTTCAGGGCTAAAAGACGGAGATACGGTAATCGTTAAAGATGCTGAAAATAACTTTACCACTATTACATTAAGTGAAACAAGTACTCTTGGAGATTTAATTGACAAACTAAATGATGCAGGTTTAACAGCTATACTTAGAAGCAACGGGAAAGTCGCAATTTCAGACGGCATTATCACCGGCGGAAGCTTTGACCTTGAAGGAGTTCTCGGACTTGAATTCGGTCAAATATCAGGAATTGTTACCGGTTCATCATTAATAACTGAAACAGAAGTATATGCAGATGAAAATACTACATTTTCAGAACTCGGTATAGACTCTGCTGAATTCCAGGTCCTAAATTCCGACGGCGACCTTGTTACAAGCTTGAATATAACCGGAAGTCAGACTCTGGGCGAGCTTTTTGAGAATTTAAGCACTAATTACGGAATTGAAGGATCTATCAGCAACGGAGTTATAAGACTCACATCCGATAGTGGAAATGTTCTTATTGCAGATGAATTAGGCATTGGAACAGAAACTATAGTATCACAAACAATCATAACTCAAACTTCAAACTCAAATATAGAATGGTCAAATACTATTACAGCAGACAGTTCAACAACATTTGCAGACCTTGGGCTTGATGGTTTGGAATATCAAATAACAAATGCAGAGGACAGTGTTTTATTAGAAGGACAGCTTGAAGGAACTGTTCAAGACTGGTTTAATACTCTCTCCGGATATGGCATAACAGCATCTATAAATGACGGGATTATCTCCTTCACATCTGCAAACGGAAACAAAATTATAGGCGAAGCAGCAGATGCAATGGGCTTGGAAACTACGACAAGCATAAGTACTGTAACGAATATAGTAGTATCTTCAGAAAGTCCTCTATACTCAACAGTGACACAAACAGTTTGGGCTGATGGAAATACACGGCTGGACGAAATTATTGACTGGAACAACTCATCTTCATCTACAGTCACTTACAACATTACCGGGACTATTAATTCTGATGGAGAAGTTACTCTTTATGATGAATACAATTCTCCATTAGCCAGTGTAACTCTTTCTGCTGATATGACCGTACAGGAAATGCTGGATGAACTTGCGAAGATCGGAGTAAAAGGTCATATATCCAACGGTGTTATTACACTCGATGCCGGAGATAAACAGTACCTCAAAGGTGATATTATTGATGCATTAGGCATTGAAAATACCATCCATTCAAAAACTGTATTATCAGCAGAATACACATATGCCACAATCTCTGCAATAACCTCAAAAGATCCGGCATTAAGCGATTTAACACAGTTAGGACAAGACTATGGCTCTTACACAATCACCGGCACACTTAACGCTGACGGATCAATCACAGGAGGCACTGTTGTTGCCGTGTCAACAGAAGCCGACTTGAAAGCAATGGCTGAATATACTTATGAAGGCGAATCTTATAATGGTTATATATTTGTTTTAACAAATGATATAAAGTTAACCGACTCCAACTGGGAACACCAGATTCAACTTGGAGATGCAAGTATTTTTGACGGACAAGGTCATAATATTGAACTTAATATATCAAGCTCCGGAAATGCTGCACTATTTCATTCTGCAGGAGGTGATTGGGGTGGAATAAAAAATCTTTCTACAAGCGGGACTGTTATTGCACTTGGCACCGGTACAGCTGCTGGAATCACAAACTTTTTATGGAGTGATAGTACTTTTATAAATGTTTCTTCTTCAGCAACTCTTATTTCAAAGAATGGAAGCGCGTCCGGACTTATTGGAACCTCATTATCAAATTCCAGTATCAGAAATGTTGAATTCTCTGGAACTATTATTGCAAACAGCGGGAAGATCGGTGGTATTGTTGGTACATTGGGGTGTGTATTAGAACAGGCTGTTTTTAGCGGTACAATTAATGCTGCACAACAAACGAATTCATATATTGGAGGTATTGCCGGATATATGGAATCAACCGCTTCCGTAAGAAGATCAATAGTAACAGGAGACGTTCTGGTCACTGATACAACTTCTGGAACCTACAATATTGGAAATGTAGCAGGCTATCTTGAATTACAAACAAATAGAACCATAAATATTGCAAATACATGTTATACCTATAGCTCTAATAGTCATTGGGGAGCAACTGGTAACGGAGGTAATGCTGTGAATAGTTATGTATCTGAAGTAATCAGCACAACAGAAGAAAAACTTGTAACTGATGCTGCAGGTATACTAAATTTAGCTCCTGAGGTATTCACCTATGATCCTGATAATCCTGAAGGTGGAATTCACAAACGTGCAGTTTCCTCGCGTAATATTGATATTTATGACAGCAATAACAACCTGGTAGATACAGTTGTTGTTCATGATGGAATGAGTTTAAACGACATTAATAGCGAACTGAGTAAATACGGTGTTGAATTTACACTTGGCGGAGGCGGTGTAATCGGTGTAGACAACTCCGGAACGCATTATATTGACGGCGGCTTCCTTGATAATTTAGGTATCAAACTTGAGGGAGTTAATGTTTTTGAAGAAATCGATTCAGTTGAAGAATCTGCTTCAGATCAATTTACTACCGAAGGCAAAGGTTATATAACAGAAGATACCCTATGGAATGATATAGAAGGAAACCTCCAGACTGGCAACGGGATTGATGTTGTTAATGAAGACGGTTTCGTCGCAAATATCCAAACGGCTGGAAAGACCCTTGGCGAAATATTTGACGAACTTGCAATATACGGCATAACAGGGTCTATTAATGATGGAAAATTAACTTTTACAAGTCAAAACGGATACAGTATATCAGACCCGATCGATCTTGTAGATGAAACTGGCTGGACATTCACAACCAACATCTCCTCCGGAACCACTGCCGGTAAAGTTTTTGAATCCACTCAAACAGTAACTTATACAGAAGAAAGCGCAATTACTCTGAATACCAAACTTGGAGACTTTTTAGATTTAAGCGATACTATAATTTATAATCATAATGTCTCTGACGGAAGTGTAAATGAAAAAGATCTTAACGACCTTGCTCAAGATAACTATAATAAGACAGCTGAAGAACTTACCGTAGCAGAATTCTTAAATATTTTGCATTGGGATCTCAACTACGATACCGGCTTTTCCGACAATGGAGAAATTTCTTTATCAATTGAAGATGGAAGCTATTACCTTAGCGGCTCAATCTTTGACCAGATGGGTATTGACATTGAATCCGGAGTTACTACCGGCGTATCACTGACATCTTCCAGTGCAGTTACGTATGAATCTATTGTTGGTATCCAAACAGTCACAACCGGCGCTACACAAACTTCTACAAGCGCTGTTACATACGCCGAGTACACAGGTTATAGCACTTTTGCCACAGTTAACGAATCGACTACACTAACAAGCGGAAGCTACGTTATATCAACAACTGCGGACTTACAAAAACTTTCAACAATGACTAATAGCGGTAAAATTGGTGCTGACACATATTTTATCCTGGCTAATAATATAAACTTTTCAAACACAACACTTACTGCAATAGGAACAGAAGCTAATCCGTTTAAAGGAACCTTTAACGGAAACGGATACACAATAAGCAATCTAAAACTAACATCAACAACTACCGGCAGAATTGCGTTGTTTGGAGTTACAAAAGGTGCTACGATCACAAATATAGGAGTATCAAATTTAAATATTAGCACAAGTTCAGCTGATGGCGGCCAAGTTGGCGGACTTGTAGGTATTGCATATTCTTCAACTAAAATATCTAACAGTTATGTAACAGGAACTATTAGAATAACAGGCTCAAATGGCGGTTGTGTTGCAGGACTTGTAGGAAACTTAAGAGAAAAAAGTTCTGTTACCAATTGCGCAGCCAGTGTATATGTAAGTGCAACAGGAGACAACATCGGCGGTTTTGTCGGAATGGTTAAACAAGCCTCCATTGAAGATAGTTTTGCAAAAGGAACCGTAACTGGAGGTGGCAAGAAAGTAGGCGGATTTGCAGGAAACTCTTATTCCGCAACTATAAAAGATTCATGGTCAAGCGGAAGCGTAAGCGGAAGTTCTAATATTGGCGGATTTTTAGGTTATGCTGAAAATACGCCGAGTATTTCAAATTCAAAATTCTATAATAATAGCAGTCTTTCAGGTTGCGGCAATAACAGCTCTTTAAGCGGTATTACGAAGATGACAGGATCAGCACCGACCACATCTGTCACATCAAAGCTAGGCTCCAAAATAGTAATACCAAAACAAACAAAAACAATGACTTCAAGTACAACTTTTGCCCAGCTGGGACTTTCTGCTAATGAAACAATAACACTCATATCAGATGGAACAACATATACTTATACTGTTACTACAACAGCTTCAGTAGGAACATTGATGAATTACTTGAATGGTAAAGGATTCACAACATCCCTAACCTCAGGTAAACTCACCATTAAAGGTGCTGAAGGAGTATATTTTAAAACAGACTTCTCTGACACACTTGACGGTTTATTAAATTTCGCGGAAAAATCCGGATACGGCTCAAGCGGGATTGCAACACTCCAAACTATGACGCTCACTTCCACTGAGACTATTACGGAAGATACTTCCATGAGTGAGATTTATGATTTTAACCCAGCTCATCCATCAGAAGAAATTTGTATAATAGATAATGGTAGCAGAAAGTATATTGCTATAAGTCCAAATGATACTATTGGTGAATTTATAGACAAAATGAATGACGCAGGGATACAAGCCTCCCTTTTAAACGGAAAACTATATTTAACACCTGAATCAGGAATTACCTTTGAGCATTATCAGGGAAATGATTACTTGCTAGGCGCCTTTAATATTGATGATGAAGCTTATTATAAAACATACGTTGAGCAAACAATGACCACTTCGGATCCTTTATACACCGGCGAAACCAAAACCCTCACTGGAGATACAACTATTAGTGATCTGGGACTTTCTGCAAGCAATATTAATATTGAAATATCAAAAATGGCGAAATTGTCGGTTCAATAAAAGCTTCCTCAAGTTCAACCACAATAAACGACATTATCCAACAGCTTGATGCATACGGTATTGAAGCTTCAGTAGAAAACGGAAAATTCAAAGTAACCGGATACAGCGATGATTATTATATCTCAAATATCAGCTCACAGCTTGCAAAAGCTCTCAATCTTGAAGAAGCTAACGGCAGCGATAATCCTTATTATACAAACAAGCCGGGAGAAACGGAAGGCAGCTCTGACAGGCTTACCCATGAGTCTCTTGAAAAAATAACGCTTGATACTAAATTTGGAGATATAAAAGGATACAAAAACGGCCTTGTTTATATCGAAAGCGCAGGCGGAAATGTTATTGCAACAATCACGATGAGTGAAACAAATACCGTAAGAGATTTATTTAATATGCTTGAATCCTACGGTATAAGCGGAAGTGTTGATTCCTCCGGAAAAGTAACGTTGCAATCCACAAACGGAAGAAGTATTTCCGGTGACTTAGTAACTTTATTTGATCTTAACAAGTCTGAAACAGTACAATCAGGCACAGTTAATACAAAATCAAACACACTGCTTACAACATCTACCGTAAGTGCAACTTTAACCACTAAATTAGCAGATCTCGCTAACGGAAGTTACCAAGACGGTTTTATAACGATTGTAAAAAACGGAGCTGAAACAAATATTTCATTATCAGCTGACGAAACTATCGGATCATTAATGGAAAAACTCCGTGCACAAGGATTTTCAACCTCATTTACAAACGGTCAGCTTACAGTAAGTGCAAACAGTGACATTAAACTCAAAAAATACACTGGAACATCACAAGCTTCTAATGCATTAGAGCTATTGGGAATAGACGAAGCCAACTGGAAAGATACCAGCACATATAAAGCCGGAAGCGCAGAAATCACGACAATTTATACGTCTACAACATCTGTCGAGGGAACAACCCAGCTCGGAGAGCTTGGTATTACAGACGGATATTTCTATATTTACAATAACGGTGTCCGCTATAAAGCAATGGTTTCATCAACAGATACCTTTAACGACTTAAGAGAAACACTCGCAAGATTCGGCGTACAATCAGGTTTAATAAATATAAATGGTGAGACAAGGTTTGTTTTAACAGGCAACGGCGAAAGCTATATGGAATCTGTACCTAATTCATCAAACATAGTAGACGTTCTATTCCCTAATGGTATTGAAACAACCTATGATTACTCTGCAAACCTGCAAACTTCAGTAACAACAAAACACACAATAACTGCAGAAAAAGATGTTCTGCTCAGCGAATTTGATACGGATTGGGGAACTTCAACCCTAACCAGTGCTGGAACACTTTCCTTAACAATTGACGGGCAAAACCATACAATTACAATAGGAACGGATGAAACTTTCGGAAGTCTTATGCAAAAATTCGAAGAGCTGGGAATAAATGCATCTCTGGCAAACGGAAAACTTACTTTATCCGCAGGCAGCAAAGACTTCACTATCAATCAGACCGGTTCAAGTTCAAATCTGATTAATAACCTTGGTTTGACATACAGCGACGACCTTGGCGGCTACATGTCAAGTGATTCGATCGTAGAAGCTACCACTACAACTATTGTTGAAGAAACAGGCTCAGTCGCAAACAGTGCTGATTATTCAACAAAATTAGGCCTTGTTAATATTTCATCAGGGACTTTCTCTATATATAGAGACGGACAAAAAGCTGTTATACAAATTGATGAAGACGATACGTTTGCAGACCTTAGAAGTAAAATATCTTCGGTATTTTCCGATGTTGATTTGAAATTTGAAAACGGAATGCTTCAAATTTATTCAAAAACAGAAGGTGTTGAAATCAATGCTAGTGCAAGTTCTGACAGTTCTAACATAACAGCAGTCCTCGGACTTACATCTACAGATGGAATGGTAACAGCCTCCAGAGAAATTTATCGTGTAAGCGGAGATTCGCTGCTCACTGAGTCAGGTTTGTTTAGGAAAGGTGATGTAACAGAAGGTACATTCACTATTGGCGATGCCACATTTGAAATTACAAGCACAACAACACTCAATGACATTATCTCTCAGATTAATGCTTCAGAAAAATCCAATGCCTCTGCATACTGGGATTCCGTTGACGGCAAGCTCGTAATAGAATCCAGAACCTCAGGAGCTGCTCTTATTAACATAGAAAGCGGAACCAGCAACTTTACGGACATTATGGGCTATACTTCAACAGACAGCTCCGGTATCAAACGACTCAATTCAGGTGCGCAAGAAATCGGAAGCAACGCAAAATTTTCTATTAACGGAACAAATTACACATCTACGTCAAACACCGTTACAAGTGATATTTCAAGAATAAAAGGTGTAACCCTTAATCTGAAGAAAATATCAGAAGAAGGCGAAAGCGTAACTCTAACTATAGAAAAAGATTCCGAAAAACTTATGGATGCAATTTCAGAAATTGTAGATTCATATAATGAACTTATTGAAAATGTAGACAAAGAAATAGCAAGTGACGGTCAATTAAAAGACCAAACAATGCTTAAGCTTATCCGTAACCAGTTAAGGAATCTTATGACAGGCTCCTCTTACGGAAACTCTGTATTTAAAAATCTTGACGCAATCGGTATAGATTTTGACAGTGCAAGTGCAAATGATATTTCAACAGAAAACGTAAATAAACTCTTCTTTGACGAAGATAAGTTCCTTGAAGCATATACAGAGGATTCTGAAGCGCTAAAAGATCTCCTTATAGGAACTGAAGATAACCCTGGCATCTTCATAAGAGTAGAAGATATTGTTGAATCTTCACTAAAATCAGTTACCGGATATTTTGATTCTGCCGATAAATCCTATGCAGACGAAATAGAACGTTATGATACAAAAATTGAAAGAGCTAATAAAGCAGTTGAAAGATATAGAGCAAGATTAGAAGCTAAATTCCAATCAATGGATATGCTTATTGCGAATATGCAAAATCAGTACAGCTCATTTTTATCTTTATAGAGGGTAAACATTTACAATCCTTAATACACTTCTGTGCTAAATTATTGATATGGCAAATTTAATTCCGCTTCACATTCACACAGAATACTCATTATTGGATGGTATGATTAGGGTTTCAGATCTCGTTAACTACGCTAAGGATAACGGGCTGAATGCCATAGCAATTACTGACCACGGTGTAATGTATTCTGCTATTGAATTTTATGAAAAAGCCAAAGAAGCAGGAATTAACCCGCTTATCGGGTGTGAATTTTATGTCCATGACGGAGATATTCATCAGAAAGATAACTTGCACAACCCTTTATATCACCTTATTTTAATTGCGAAAAATGAGACCGGATACAAACATCTTATTAAACTTGTCTCTACAGCATGGTGTGAAGGTTTCTATTACAAGCCCAGAATAAACTTTGAACTTCTCAAGCAGTATCACGAAGGATTAATTTGTACATCTGCCTGCCTTGGCGGAGAGATTTTGCAGCACCTGCAAAAAGGCGAAAAAGATAAAGCCATAGAAACTGCAAAACGATACAAAGAACTCTTTGGAGATGATTATTATATCGAGCTTCAAGACCATGGACTTGATGAGCAGAAAAAAACTAATCCGGAATTAATAAAAATTGCAAAAGAACTCGGAATAAAAATGATCATCACAAATGACTCTCATTATTTGAGAAAAGAAGATGCAGATGCTCAAGACAGCCTTCTTTGTTTGCAAACGAACGCTGATAAATCCGATCCTAACAGGTTTCATTTTCCGAACAATGAATTCTACATTAAATCACAGGAAGAAATGAGAAAAGCTTTCTCTTGGATGGATGATGAAACGTTTAATGAATGTGTAAAAAATACTCAAGAGGCGGCTGACAAATGTCATGTAGAAATTGAGCTCGGAAATGCACCGCTGCCTAACTACGAAGTTCCTGAAGACTATACAAACGAAACTTATCTTGAACATATTGTTTATGAAGGGCTTAAAAAAAGATACGGTGAAATAACACCGGAACTTAAAGATCGTGTAGATTATGAACTTCGCACAATTAATAAAATGGGCTTTGCTGCATACTTCCTTATCACCTGGGATTTTATACACTATGCAAAAACTCACGATATTCCGGTCGGCCCGGGAAGAGGTTCCGCTGCCGGCAGTGTTGTTGCTTATGCCCTTGAAATAACAGACCTTGACCCGATTAAACACCACCTGTTGTTTGAAAGGTTTCTAAATGAAGAACGATATACCATGCCGGATATTGATATAGACTTCTGTATTGAAAAACGCAAACAGGTAATTGATTACGTAACCGAAAAATACGGCGAAGATAAAGTCTGCCAGATTATCACGTTTTCAACTTATGCGCCAAAAGCTGCATTTAAAGGCATCGCAAGGATTTTAAAAGTTCCGTTTGCGGAATCTAACAGACTTACAGGTCTAATAGAACCTGCTATTGAACTTGCGGCAGCAACTAACCCAAAAGCTAAATGGATAAAAGATGCTCTTCAAGTAGAAGGTTCTGAATTAAGGAAACTTTATGATGAAGATTACCAGATCCCTATTCCTGAAACAGGAGAAACAGTAAGTTACAGAAAGCTTATTGATATGTCCTGTGCTATAGAAGGGCTAAAATGCGGAACAGGTACGCATGCTGCAGGGGTTATTATTTCTCACGCACCATTGGATACAATAATTCCGGTTCAACCGTCAAAGGACGGTATTGTACAAACCGGATATCCGCCGCATGAGGTTACAGAAGTTCTGTCCCTTCTTAAAATGGACTTTCTGGGCTTAAGAAACCTTACAATGATTTATAAAACGGTTGACCTTGTTAAACAATACGAAGGGATTGATATTGATATAAATCATATTCCGCTTGATGACCCTGAAACTTACAAAATGCTTGTAAGAGGCGAAACTGTCGGAGTATTCCAGCTTGAATCTCAAGGTATGATTAACCTTGTAAAAAGATTAAAACCTGACGTATTTGAAGATTTGGGCGCACTTGTAGCACTATTTAGACCGGGGCCTTTAGGCTCAGGCATGGTAGATGAGTTTGTTGACAGAAAACACGGTATTAAAAAGATTACATACCCTCACCCTCTATTAGAACCTATATTAAAAGATACTTACGGTACAATTGTTTATCAAGAGCAAATTATGCAAGTGTTCCAAACTCTTGCAGATTATTCCTTAGGACAAGCCGATATTGTCCGACGAATGATGGGGAAAAAGAAAATTGAAGAAATGCAGAAGCAAAAAGCTAAATTTATTGAACTTG
>CALVCR010000067.1 GCA_944326125.1 Candidatus Gastranaerophilales bacterium
ACCTCGCTTTATATATTCTTTTTTAATTATATCACTTCTCGTGTTTTATCAACCATCCATTTGTTCTAAAACGTATAATAAAATTTTTTTGCTAGTAAATGCAAAAAAATTTACATTTTTTTACCAAGACTCCGAAAAAAAATGTTAAAAGCCCCGCATAAATTATGCGGGGCCTGCTTATTTCTTTACCGATTTACTGAGCAAATTCGCCGGAATAGAATCCCATTAAATTTGCTAATCTGTGCTGCTTTTCGGCAGCTCTTTCAATGCTTTGCTTGATTTCATCAAGTTCTTTTAATAAAGTATTCAGATCTTTACGTCGTTTGCTCTCTAGGCGATCCTCCTTTGCTGTCTGTGCCTCTTTTGCGTCCCGCAAATCAACCTCAAGCCAATTTGGCGAGAAGCAATTATTCTTAAAATCTTTTTTAGTTGTCATAAAATATCCCTCTCAACAGCTATTACACTTCTGCAGGTTTAAATCTGCTTACAAACTGATTTACAAACCAGTCAAAACCAGTAACCGCTTTTTTGCAATCCAAATAATCCTGCTTTACTTCCTGATACTCCTTTGAATTAAAATCAAATGCTGTCATTTCTGAATATTCAACAAGCATTTCGTGTTCGTCGTTTGTCATAACATACCTCTTAATCAACAGCTAATACACTATAAGTTTTTTGCTTTTCCTTTTTTATTTTCTGCTTACAGATTACTTAACGGCATGTTTTCAAAAAACTTTAGAGATTTTGAAAGTTTTGTTACAAAAGTTTATATTTAACTTATCGGGGTAGAGGCTGCAAGGCAGACAATATCTGTTATTCCGCAGAGTTTTAATGCCCGTATCATTTCTTCAAAAGTTGATCCGGTGGTGCAGATATCATCCAAAATCAAAACCGGTTTAGCGGATATAAAGGAAGGATTAACCTCAAAAGCGTCTGCAAGATTAACTAAGCGTTCTTTTCTTGATAGTTTATACTGGGGTTTTGTATCTTTAATTCTTTTTATAAGCTCAAAATTTGTTTCAAAGCCGCTTAATTTGGAAAATTCTTCACAAACAAGCTCCATATGATTATATTTGCGTTTTTTTATTCTGTTCTTATGCAAAGGAACCGGTATAAGTTGAAAATCTTTGCCGGCAAATGCTTCCAGCTTAGCAAAATATTCATACATAAATTTGGCAAGATAATATGCTAATTCCTTCTGCTTGTGGTATTTTAAGCCTCTAATCAGCTTTTGAAGCTCCTTTGTATAATATCCTGAAACATAGATATCTACTCCGTCAATAACTCTGTTGGCTCTTTGAGGGTAAAATTCCAATTTTTCATAACAATCAGGGCAGAGTTTAAGAGAGTGTCCGGAACTTCCGCATACATAACATCTTTTTTTATAAATAAGGTCTAATAATGAATTTAAAAGGCTTTGCATAACTTTGATTATATAATAAAATATTAAATTATTGACCTTTAAAGAAAAATAATATATTTTATACAATGTAAATAACAGTTTGGAGGGTTTTTAATGGAATTTCAACATATGCCGCTTAACGGTGCTACATATACTGACGCAGATATCAAACGTCTTATAACAGAATATAATGTTCAGTTTATAAAGCTGCAATTCGTAGATATAAACGGACAGGTTAAGAATCTTGCTATACCTTCCGAACATATAGACAGAGTTTTGAATAACGAAATTATGCTGGACGGATCATCTATTAAAGGATTCAGGAATATTGAAACATCAGATATGTTTTTCCATCCGGATAAAAATACTTTCCAAATCCTTCCATGGCAAGAACATGACGGCAAAAATTCCGCAAGATTAATTTGTGATATTTATAATGCTGACGGAACACCGTTTGAAGGCTGCCCAAGATGCAATCTTAAAAGATTAATGGCAGAAGCTAAAAAACTCGGTTTTTCTATGAATGTCGGGCCGGAAGCTGAATTTTTCCTTTTTGAAAAAGATGAAGAAGATAAAATTACAACAAAAACCCACGACAGAGCAGGTTACTACGATGTAGGACCGGATGATTTGGGAGAATCTGTCCGCTCTGATATTGTAAGCACTTTGCAGGAAATGGATTTTGATATTGAAGCTTCTCACCATGAAGTAGCTGACGGACAGCACGAAGTAGACTTTAAATATTCAGACATTTTAACCACTGCTGATAACGTAGTTACATTCAGAGTTGCCGTCAAAGCAATTGCAGCACAATACGGACTGCATGCAACCTTTATGCCGAAACCTGTTTACGGAATCAACGGTTCAGGTATGCATTGCAACATTTCACTGTTTAAGGACGGAAAGAATGCCTTTTATGATGAAAAAGCTGAATACCAGCTTTCAGACACCGCAAAATATGCTATCGGAGGCATTTTAAAACACATTAAAAGTATTACCGCCATTCTTAACCCTACTGTTAACAGCTATAAGAGACTTGTTCCGGGTTATGAAGCGCCTGTATATATGGCCTGGTCGCTTGCTAACAGAAGCGCGCTCTTGAGAGTTCCGGCAAAAAGAGGTATTTCAACCAGAGTAGAACTTCGTTCACCTGATCCTAGCTGCAACCCTTATTTAGCATTTGCAACAATCCTTGCAGCCTGCTTAGATGGTGTACGGAATAAAATTACTCCGCCAAAACCTGTTGAAGCAAATATTTACAAATTAAGCGATAAAGAAAGAAAAAAATTCAAGATAGAATCTCTTCCGGGAAGTTTGAAAGAAGCTCTCTACTATCTTCAAAATTCACTTATTGCAAAAACCGCACTCGGACCGCATATTATGGATGAATTTATAACAGCAAAAGACATAGAGTGGGATTCCTTCAGAACCTATGTTTCTCAGTGGGAAATCGATAGATATCTTGCAAGATATTAGGAGAAAATTTATCCTCCGGCAGCACGCTTACCAAGGATAAGAAGATCCTCTATTGTCTTGTTATATTCAATTTTTTCATCTGTTGATTGGATTAAAAATTTGTTTATATCATCCATCATAGTAATAGCTCTGTCACAGAGAGGGTCTGTTCCTGAGACATATGCACCGATATTAATCAAATCTTCATTTCGGGCATGAACTGCCATAAGATTTCGCAGCATGCCGGCAGCGTTACGATGTTCTTTTGTTGTAACATCACCCATAACCCTGCTTAAAGACTGTAAAACATCAACAGCAGGATAGTGGTTTTTATGCGCCAATGCTCTTGAAAGCATAATATGGCCGTCTAAAATACTTCTTGCAGTATCTGAAATCGGTTCGTTAAAGTCATCCCCTTCAACAAGAACCGTATAAAGCCCGGTAATCGTTCCGAACTCATTTGTGCCGGCTCTTTCCATAAGTTTCGGCATCATAGCAAATACTGACGGAGTATAACCTCTTGTGGCAGGAGGTTCACCGATTGCAAGCCCGACTTCTCTCTGCGCCATTGCAATACGGGTTACGGAGTCGAGCATAAAAAGTACATCCATACCTTTATCTCTAAAATATTCTGCAATGGTTGTTGCAACGAATGCGGCTTTTATTTTAACAAGAGAAGGCTGTTCGGAAGTTGCCGCCACGACGATTGAACGTTTCATCCCTTCGGAGCCGAGAATTTCTTCTATAAACTCTTTAACCTCTCTTCCGCGCTCACCAATCAATGCAATAACGTTTAAATCTGCAGAAGTATTTTTTGCCATCATACCAAGAGTGGTACTTTTTCCGACACCGGAACCGGCAAAGATACCGATTCTCTGGCCTTTTCCTACAGTTGCAAAACCGTCAACAGCACGAATACCCAGCGCAAGAGGCTCTGTGATTCTTTTTCTTTTTAACGGGTTAATGGCATCCGCTACGGTTGAACGATATTCCGTAAACCTGATATCGCCTAATGTATCAATAGGACGGCCAAGCCCATCCAGAACTCTTCCTATAAGCTGGTTGCCTACCCCGACTTTCATAGCTCCGCCTGTATTAATTACAAGAGCCCCCGGTCTAATGCCATCAGGTGCACCTAAAGGCATAAGGAGAATTTTATCTTTTTTAAACCCTACAACTTCTGCCATTGTAGGTCTATCACTATAATCATTATAAATATAGCACAGGTCGCCTATAGAAGATTTCGGCCCGTCAGACTCTATTGTAAGTCCGATAATTTCAGTAATTTTGCCGACCTCTCTTATTGTTCTGGTATTATTAATAATTTCAAGATATTTTTCTTTACTCCAGCTCATCTTCAGCACCTGTAAGCATATTTTGGGCAATTTCCGCAATCTGAGCGGAAACTCTGGAATCAAGCCTTGTATTTAATGTTTCAACAATAACTCCGTCATTTGAAACCGAGTTATCTTCAAGTATTTTTATTGACTGAAGTTTTGGTATTTCTTCTTTAAAGTTTTCTGAAAGTTTATGAATAATATTTACCAGCTCAGGATTAACTATTATTGTAATATTTTCTTTGTCATTAAGCTGTTTTATTGCATCAATAGTTATTTTATGAAGAATTTCTTCATCAAATTTAATATGACAAACTTTATCAGCTATGGCAGATACGAGTTCCACAATATCAAGAGTGGCAGAATCAATAATATTCTTTTTGATATCAAAAGAGCTTGAAGAAAGTGTATCCAGAGCTTTTAGAGATTCTATTGAATCAGACTTAAATTTTTCAAGACCATCTTCCTGACCTTTTACAAAACCCTCTTCATAGGCCTGATTTTTAACTTTTTCGTACTCTTTTTCACCTTTTTTGCGGGCTTCTTCAATAATTCTTGCTGCCTCTGTATTAGCAGTTTGAATAATTATCTGGGATTTACTGTCAGCTGTTTCAATAATCTTCTGGGCTTTTGCATCAGTCTCTTCAATAATCTTTTTCACTTTGGCCTGCTGACGCGTAACATTAGACTGCTCAATCGGCAGAACGTAGTTATCCCCTATTTGAATTTCGTCGCTTTTTATTCTGTTACTCAATTAATTCATCCTCAATACTTGCACGGGTAATAGTAATTTCACCCGTAGCTTCAAGGTTTCTGATTGCATTAACAATTCCGGTTTGAGCTTCTTGAACTTCTTTTGCACGGACTGGGCCAAGGTATTCCATATCATCAATAAGCATTTGACGGGCTCTTTCAGACATGTTTTTAAATATTTTATCTTTAATTTCGTCTTTTGTACCTTTAAGTGCAAGAGCAAGCTGTTTGGTATCAATTTCTCTAAGCAGCCTTTGAATTGCTCTGTCGTCGAGAATGATAATATCTTCGAATACGAACATAAGATCTCTGACTTCTTGCGCCATCTTTTGATTCTCGATATCGAGCCATTCCATAATATTTTTTTCTGTACCTCTGTCGCAGCAGTTCAAAATATTTGCAAGAGATTCTACGCCGCCCGCATTCGAAAAATCTTGAACCAAAAGGGCTGAGAATTTTCTTTGTACAATATCCTCAATCGTACTTAAAATCTCCGGATTAGTAGGAGTCATATCCGCAATTCGCATAGAAACCACAGCTTGGACATCAGGAGGTAAAAACGCGAGTACCTGTGCTGAAAGTTCCGGCCTTAAGTATGCAAGAATTAAAGCCAAAAGCTGTGGATTTTCAGAAGCAAATGTGTTGGCAAGCTGCGAAGGGTCGGCCTCATTTAAGAAATAAAACGGGTTTGTATTAACCATGGCATTAACTTTTTCCAGAAGTTGTGCAGCTTCCTGCTCACCGTATGCTTGGGAAAGAAGTTGTTTTGCATAAGCAAAACCGCCCTGTGTAATATAGTTCTTAGCCTGAAAAACAGTCTTAAATTCCGTTAAAACTTCATTCAATTCTTCATCTGAAACTTTTCCCAGATTGGCAATATCAAGTGTAATTTGTTCCAACAAATCTTCATCGCGAATATTTTTTAAAACCTCGGAAGCGGTTGTCGGGCCAAGAGCAATCAAAAGCGCAGCCACTTTTTGGCTGGGACGAGTGAACGTCTTTTTCGCTTCTTCTTTTGCCTTTTTAATTTCTTCTATACCCATTTAACTGCCTTTTTATTCACGTATAAATGATGTTAAAAGTTTTGCCGCATCTTCAGGTGCTGCCATAATTGCTTCGTTAAGTTCGTTTATATTTTGGTCTTTTTGAGATTGAAGTTCTCTCTTATTAAACTCTGTTCTTTGTATAGTTTCCGGAGCTTCTTCCTCTTCAACTATTTTAGATGCAATTTCTTCCGGAGGTTTTCTTTCTGTTCTTGTCGGCGTAGGAAGTTTTGATATAAACCCTTTAAGTACCAGAAGAGCAAAAATACCGAGAACTAACACTATTATAAGCGGAATTACGGATGATGTAATCATATAGATAGTTTGTTCTC
>CALVCR010000068.1 GCA_944326125.1 Candidatus Gastranaerophilales bacterium
CCGCGTCCATCGTGGATAAAAACGAACTTCTACGAGTGTAGTAACTTATTATCTCGTCCGGATACGGAAAGTTACCTAACCTGAATCAGGACAAAGCTTTTTTGCAGAAAGCTAACTTCCAATGGCAAGTCTTAATACGCATACCATCATTTGCGCACTGCAGCTTGCATAATCCTCATCCGGCTAAGCGGCAAGCTGGCCTAATCGGAGGGCTGAACTGCTATAATTAAGCAGCGAGTCTTTGTGCTCTGTAATCAGCTAATGAAACAACTTTGTTGTCATTTCTTTTGTTTGCTCGTTGATAAACGGGAACAGCGCCCGTACTCGCAATCCGGATCTACCAATCACGGCGTCAAAACCATTACATCCCCATGGAATTTATTTTAGGGTGCAGACGGCTCCGCTCGAAAAGCCTGCTTGCATTTGCTTATGCAAACGCAACACCGTTTTTCTCGACTCCACCTCGGCAGAATTTCCGCCTCGGCTTGCCCATTGCCCTCGCCGGGCGGGCGTCAAAACCATTACATCCCCATGGAATTATTTAGAGAAAAGACGGCTCCGCTCGAGTCCTCACCCGAATTTGTAAACTCGCTATCGCTCATTAACAAATTCTACCCTCTCCGCGTTCCGTTTTACTTCCCGGAGAGGGAGGGAAAACTTAAGCAGTCGTCGTAAATCCAGCTGTCATTTACTTTCAATGTTCGCAGATACAGTATAAGCTATTTTCCCTCGCTTTTCAAGCCTTTTTAATTTTTGCTATCTTTCACAATTTGCCTTTTCTTATCTACTCTTGAAAATTTCCCAAAATAAGTTAAAATAAGAATACAGGCATGGGTGACGCGAACACCCAAGCCCGCATCCCTAAATAAGGGATTTGGTTACGAGAACTAATACAATAATATGTATTAGTTCTTTTTCGTTGATTTTAACTATCATTTTAACCATTATCCAATCGGTTCAAAATCAATTGCGCCATGTTTGCATATAGGGCAAATGTAATCAGGAGGTAAAACTTCTCCTTCGTAAATATATCCGCAAATCTTGCAGCGCCAGCCTTTTTTATTAGTTTGCTGCGGTTTTGGCTTAACATTATTTTGATAAAAATCGTATGTCATTGTAGGCTTATCGGTCAGGTTTTCTGCTTCTACAAGCTGTGCAATAAACAATGTATGGGTTCCGAGATCGATTTCTTGTTTAACATATGCGGAAATAAAAGCGTTTGCACCTTCTGTTACATACAAAACCCCATTCGGGCTTCTTTTTGCCAGTTCAAAGGATTCAAACTTATTAACATCCTTTCCGCTCTGGTATCCAAAGTGTTTAAATTCAGGAAAATCAGCTTCTTCTGACAGAATGGAAAGATTAAACTTCTTTGTGCGCTGAATCATTCCGTTTGTATAATTCTTTTTATTAACTGCAATAGCAATTTGAACCGGATCAGAAGTTACCTGCATAACGGTATTAATAATACATCCGTTATCCTTTTCTCCCTCGTTTGCTGTCAGAACGTAAAGCCCGTAACCTATTTTAAATAAGACACTCGTATCCATAATTATACCTTTCCAATAATTTACTTTTATTTTAGAAATTATAACATTTTTTTTTAATCGGACGCAAGAAATATTACTGCTTAATCTCGTTTAGCAGTGTCAATAATTCTGAATCAACCGGTTGATTTTCAGTATTTAACCTTCCGGGCGGAATGTCCTTGTTTGTCCCATGATAGTCGCTTCCGCCTGATATTAGAAGATTATTTTCTTTTGCAAAATTTACAAGAAAACGAATCTCGTCCATGGAATATCTTGAATAATAGCACTCAAGCCCTTGAATACCGGCGGATTTTAAGACTTCAAATTTTTTATAAAATTCATCCGGTGTAATATGTTCTTCGCCTTCTCCTCCTAGAGGATGCGCCCAGATTGGAATCCCTCCGGAAGCTTTTATCGCATCCATCCCCTCTTTACCGTCGAATCTGGTATTTCCGGTTTTACAGCCGTCAAGATATTTTGCCATAGCTTCAAGATTATTATCCGCAAGCCCTCTTCTTACAAGAACATTTGCCAGATGTGTCTTTACAACGCTTCTTCTTGAATAAAGCCAATCCAGCTCCTCTTGTGTTAATTCTATTCCGTGCTCGGTTTTTAAAAATTTGATTCTGGTTTCGAGTTTTTGTCTGCGAAGAATTTTTCCTTTTTCAATTAATGATTTTATGGTTTTATCTTCCGGATTGCAGTTGTACCCCAAAATATGACACTTAACCTCATCAGCTTTGCAGGTTAATTCTACTCCGGGGATAAATTTTATGCCCGAAGGAATCAATTTTTTCATCTCAAGACAGCCTTCTATTGTGTCATGATCTGTCAGAGCGAAAATACTAATCCCCGATTTTTGAATGTTTTCGGCAAGTTGTTTTATTGAATCACTCCCGTCAGAGAAGTTGCTGTGTATATGTAAATCGGCTTTTATCATACTCTAAGTATATAATAAACAGATTCTAGATAGTGAATCTTAAGCCAAACATGAGAGCAATACCGTTTCTGCCTCCGTTTCGTATCATTGCCTCAACAAAACCGGTTAATCGTTCGCCCCATCGTTTTTGAACCCCTGCACCATACTGAACAAAAGGTTTAACAGAAAGCTCCGGCAGATACACATCATTTGCCTGAAATCTTGAATCATCAAGAATATTCCAAACCATTGAAACACTCAAATACGGCTGGAGATAGTTTTTGAAATTTCCTATCAGCTTTATTTGAGGTTCAATATGAATAGCATGCAGAGGATCGGCATTGATTTGCAAATCATAATCCGTTGTGTAGTTAAACGTATTTATAAAATTATAAGACATCATAAAACTTGGCTGAAGAATAAGCCTTCTTTTGAAGAGTTCAAAATTATATCCTGTTTTTTCAGCAATACCGGTGTTAAGCATAACAAAATTTTCTCTTCCGAACCTTGAAGAAGCTTCGGCTGAATTTGCACCGATATCAGCTGTCCAGGCAGTAAAAAATCCGCCTTTATATAATACTCCGTCGATACCGATAAGCCCTCCGTTATTGTAAATACTGTTCCCATAAAATGCCTGATGCGAACCGTTATAAGAAGCGTAAGCTCCATAAATTCCATACCATCCTCTTTTTAATTTCTTAAGTCCGCTCTCTCCGCCGACCAGTGCGCCGTAGCTCACATTTGATACGTCTATACCTCCTCTTAGAGGTACATTTTCAAAAGTTGAATACGGCTTGAACCATATTCCCCTGTTATCTTCCGGCATGAGAAACGGAGAAAACGAAAACTGTGATGATGTGCTTGCTATTTTATTCCTTGTATCAAAACCCGTTCTGGCATCCGGAGGCTGAATCATAACCATGTCAAGATTTGCAAAAATATTTTTGTAAGTATCAATTTGAGCCAAATATCCTGCTATCTGAGTTGCAACAGACGGAATAAAGACAGAAGAAGTAAATCCGCCTCGGGTGAGTTCTATATTCCCGTCTGAAGAGTCGTAGACGGAGGTGTAATTGTAAATAGGTGTTTCAATAGTCTGCGGTGTGTAGCTTACTCTATCTTTTAAAACTGTGTCGGCAAAAGGTATTGATATAAACTGGCTTTTTGGGGTTCCTATCGGATTAAGTCTCTCAAGAAAAATATTTCCGCTCCCGTTTAGGGAAGAAGCGTTTATTCTATCCATTGTATTTGTATTAAAATTTATATCTGCAAAAATATGTGAAGTGCCGTTAAGTGTGAGATTTCCAAAGTTTATATTGTTAATCTCGCCGTTTCTCATATTAAAATTTATTCCGTTATCAAAAGTAGTATCTGAGGCTGTAAAATAAGTTGCTCCGGATAAAAGATTTAACGTTCCGCCCTCAAAATTAAAACTCCCGGTATAATTATTATTTGTTCCTCCGAGATTTAATACTCCGTTTCCGGTTTTATTTAAAGTACCGCTTCCTGCAATTCCGCTTAAAATATTTGCAGATTCAAGATTGACGGTTCCTGTATTATAAATATCGTTCATTTCTCCGTATTGATTTCGATTATTTCTAAAAGTTGTTCCTGAAATATTCAAAACCCCTGAGTTATAAATACCACCGCCATTTCCTTCTGTAGAGGAAGAAGTAATATAATTGTTTTCAACCACAGAATTTGATACTGTAATAACTCCGCTTGAATCATTTTTAATAGCACCGCCCTCTGCGAGGAAATCAGAATCAATATAGTTTCCTCTTAATACAGAGTTATCTATCCGGAGAGTTCCGTTATTATAGATACTTCCGCCCCAAAGTGCTGAATTCGCAGCTGCCTGAGCATAATTATTGGAAAAAGTCACATTATTAAGTTCCATTTCTCCAACATTATATAAAGCCCCGCCATATCCGTAGACAAAATCCTCACCTTTAACATAATTTCCGGAAAGCTGGGTATTATTAATACTGACATTTCCGTAATTAAAAATTGCACCTCCGCATGGATTAACAGATCCTTCCGTGTAATTTCCAGTTAAGATGGAATTATTAATAATCATTGTTTCATTGGTTGTACCGCCATAACCGTTAGAAATTGCTCCCCCGTAAGAAGAAGCTCCGACAGAATAATTATTTGCGAATAATCCGTAGTTTATTTCCATATATCCTGCAACTGCGTTGTATAAAGCTCCTCCAATTCCAAAATTATAACCTGCCGAATCTACATAATTATTTAAGAAAGCTGAGTTTTCAATAAGAATCTCTTGTCCGTTATTAAATATAGCACCGGCAAATTTGGATCCGCTGTAAGCTTGCCCCTGACAATTTCGCATTCCCACCTGATTAAAAGTGCTTGTTCCGTTTAGTATAAACCCTCCAAAGGTATTGTCACCATCTATATAATAATTATTTCCTTCAAAATTAATGTCGAGATTGGAAAAATAAGTTCCAATACTCTCTGTCGAATCTAAATCATTTGTAAATACAAGGGTATCCCCGTTTTGAGGAGTAGAGTTGATAAGTTCATTAAAATTGTCTATATCAATATTACTCCCCCATACTGACGGAATAATAATAAAAAGCCATAAAATCAACAGCAATCTTTTTAACATAAGATTATTATTGATTTCTCAAACTTAAGTTGATATTAACCTTGAAGGGAATTTTGAATAAACAATCGGGCTAAATTTTATTATTTCTGCTAAAAGATTTTTTATACGTATCAGCCATATGACTTAGGATAAACTATTTAGATCATAATTTTAATGGGCTAGATGGCGAAAATTTTGAAAAAGATGTTATTCAGATTAAGTTTATTTAAAATTATTCCAAAAATGTTTTTTCTGTACTTTATTTTTCAGACACTCTTTTGCATAATCAATAGCGGCAATTTCAGTAAAGAATATTTTATCTTCTCCTATTTGAGAAATTATGCCGTGTTCGGTCAGCTGTTTCTTTATTTCTTCATCTTTGACTACGAGAATAATTTTAATTTTTTGAGATTGAAGTCTTATTACAATATCTTCCAGAGCAAAGATTGCGGAAATATCTAATAAGTCTCCTGCAGAATAATCCAGAATTAAATATTTTGTTCCCCAAACATCTTCAAACTGAGAAATAAGCTGGGTAGCAGAGCCGAAGAAAAACTGTCCGTCAATATGTACAACCCTGATTTTGTGTTTGTAATCTTTTTCAAGAAGTTTTTCCAGTTTAATTATGTCTTTGTCATAAACTGTTTTGTGAACAAGTTTTGTCTTATCAGCGGTTCTTTTTGCATAAAGAAGAGCTGCACAGGTGATTCCGGCACCAACCGCAACAATAAGGTTATAGAATACTGTCAGAACAAAAACCAGAACCAGAATGTATAAATCATCTTTAGGCGCATATCTGATAACTTTAAGGAGTTTAACATCAATAATATCGTAGCCGATTTTGATTAAAATTCCCGCAAGCACGGCAAGCGGAATTTGAGCAGCAAATCCTGAAAACACAGAAATCAAAAGCAATAAAATAAGTGAACTTACAATTGAAGTGATTTTTGTGGTTGAACCGGAATTTATTGCCGCAACGGTTCTCATAGTGGCTGCGGAACCCGGAAGAGTTCCGGTAAATGCGCAGAACATGTTTCCGATACCTTGTCCGATAAGCATTTTCTTGGTCGGAGTTTTTGTTTTCATAAGAGAATCTGCAACAAGTACGGTTAAAAGGCTTTCGGAAGATAAAACTATAGCGAGCATAACCGCATAGTGAAAATATGTTATTACAGAATGGAGGCTTGATTCAGGCAAAGTTAGTGCCGGCATGTTAACGGAAATTTCTGATATTCTTTCAACATTAAGCCCCATTTTTATTGAGATAAATGTGCATATAACAAGTGCAATTGCCTGACCCGGAATAATTTTATTAAATTTTTTAGGGATAGCAAAGACAATTGCCAGGGTTATAAGTCCTATTAACAGGGCGTCAGGATTAATTGTATGAATATTTTTGAAAAACGCTTCCACACTTGTGATTGTGTTTGACATAACAGGGCAGCCCATCAACGGATTAAGCTGCATAATTATAATGATTGTTCCGATACCGTTCATAAATCCCGAAATTACAGGATAAGGAACATATTTAACAATAGTTCCGAGAGATGTCAGCCCGAGAATTATCTGTAAAATTCCTGCCATTAATATAACCAGAATAACGGATGGGATATCTGCATTTAAAGCGTGCATAATTGATGCAATAACAATTGTGACAGGCCCTGTAATTCCGGATACGAGCGGGACTTTGCTCCCGAAAAGTCCTGCAATAAAACATAGAATTATTGCGCCCCAGACCCCTGCGCTTGCGCCGAATCCTGTTGCCACACCAAAAGCCAATGCCTGCGGAAGTGCTACTATTGCGGAATTAAGCCCTCCTAATATGTCACCTGCAAAAATTTTTAATCTGGTTTTTATCATGAAACAATATTAACATAAAAAGGGCTATTAAAACCCTTAATATCTTATTAATCTTATAAACTTCTATGATATAATACATTCATTGAAGGAGAAATTTATGTCAAAATTGAGAGTTGGTCTTATCGGATTTGGAACAGTCGGGACAGGTGTTTATAAGAGTCTGATGGACTTTGACAATGTTGAAGTCGTAAAAATAGCGGTAAAGAATATTAATAAACCTCGTGCCGTAGAAATTCCGCAAGAAATGTTAACGGATAATCCGTACGATGTAGTAAATGATCCTTCAATTGATGTTGTAGCAGAACTTATGGGCGGCGTAGAGCCTGCCTGGGCTTATCTTAAAACCGCTATAGAAAACGGAAAACATATAGTTACCGCTAACAAAGAACTCCTCGCTAAACGCGGAGAAGAACTTTTTAATCTGGCAGAAAAACATAACAGAGTAGTCTTGTATGAAGCCGCTATTGCCGGCGGAATCCCTATAATTATGCCGGTCAAAACAATTCTTGCGGGAAATAGAATTAATAAAATTCAGGCTATTTTAAACGGTACAACAAATTATATCCTGACAAAAATGGATACGGACAATGCTTCTTATGAGGATGTACTAAAAGAAGCCCAAACTCTCGGTTATGCCGAAACTGACCCGACGGGAGATGTTGAAGGCTTTGATGCGGCCTATAAGATTACAACACTTGCAACTATTGCATTTAAATCAAGAGTAAAATACGAAAATGTCTACAGGGAAGGTATTACAAAAGTCAGAAAAGAAGATATCGCAAAAGCAAACGAGCTCGGGTATAAAATTAAGCTTATTGCAAGTGCCACAATTGACGAAAACAATAATGCGGATGTAAGAGTCCATCCTATGCTTGTACCGAAAGACAGCGGACTTGCTCATATCAATTATGTTACCAACGCAGTGTCAATAAGCGGTCATCCGTTAGGAACAATTGTATTATCAGGCCCCGGGGCAGGCGAGTTCCCGACAGCTAGTTCCGTAATAGGCGATATTTTAGCAATTGCAGCCGAGTTCGGGAAAACAGATTATCTTCTTCCTATGATGAGATGCGGACACTCACGTACGGCAAACCCTGTAAGAATAGAAGACACGTATAATAAATACTATATCTCTATTACAGCTCCAAACGCCATTGGTATAATCGCTAAAATCGGTACCATCTGTGCAAGCAAAAACGTCAGTGTATCAAGTATTCTTCAAAAAGGTGTTTCGGATGATAATACTGCAGATATTACGGTCATTACCGAAACATGTCTGGAAAAAAGTATAAGAGAAGTTGTCTCCGAGCTTGATAATTGTAAAGTTAATAGTATTATCAGAGTAGCAGGGTAAAAAATAACCTGTCATCCTGAACTTGATTCAGGATCTTACCGGATAACCGAACAAAACCTCTTATCAATGTGAGAGAAAAAAGAAGGAAGAAACAATGTACTATCAAGGATTAATTAATAAATACAGAAAATACTTGCCCGTAACCGATTCTACTCCGGTTGTCACCTTGAATGAAGGAAATACCCCTCTTATTAAGGCTGATAATCTGGCAAAAAAAATCGGGCTTGAAGCTAATCTTTATCTCAAATTTGAAGGTTCCAATC
>CALVCR010000069.1 GCA_944326125.1 Candidatus Gastranaerophilales bacterium
ACGATGGGGGCTTATCGACAATCTCTATACTATCAAATCAATTTTTAATGTCAAGCAATTTGGTTAATTACTTGAATACAATACTTTTTAGTCGTACAATTAGACCAGAAATAACTTAAAACGGGAGGCAGATATGATTAATCGTAAATCCAGAGACGAAATAAAGAGAATGCGGCATGCCGGACATATTGTAGCACTTGTGCATCAGGAGATGAAAAAAGTTGTTGAGCCGGGTATTTCTACAAAAGAGCTTGATAATATTGCTATGAAGGTTATAAAATCTAATAAAGCTATTCCGACATTTTTAGGATATAACGGTTTCCCTGCAAGTATCTGCACTTCAATAAATGAACAGGTTGTTCACGGAATCCCTTCTGATGAGATTATACTTAAAGAAGGCGATATTATAGCAATTGATGTTGGTGCAACTTACGGAGGCATGGTAGGCGACAGCGCTTGGTCTTATGCGGTCGGTAAAATCTCGCCTGAAAAAGAGCGGCTTATGAAAGTTACGGAAGAATCTCTATTTGCCGGGATTGCAAATATGAGAGCCGGGAATGTGCTTGATGATATTTCAGGCGGAATAGAAGATGTTGCTAACCGTGAAAAACTCGGGATTGTTCGCCAATACGGCGGGCATGGGGTTGGGCATGTTATGCATGAAGATCCGTTCCTCTTTAATTACAGAGTCGGAGACCAAACTCTTATTAAACCCGGCATGGTAATAGCAATAGAGCCAATGTTAAACCTCGGATGCGACGATGTTAAAGTCTTAGATGACGGTTGGACGGTAATAACAAAAGATGGCGCACCATCTGCGCATTTTGAACATACAGTTCTAGCTACAGAGGATGAGCCAATCCTGATGACTACTCTTATGGAGTAAGTTTATTTATCAAACATAGCTTTTACTTCTTCCAAGGTCATATTATTACCTTTGGCAAAATCTTCGGCTGAAAACCAAACCTGGTTTGAAATTGTTTCAAATGTGTCCATGTTCCCGCCCGGACTTCCTGCAACTCTGCAATAGTTTCTTAATGAACCATCCGGTAAGTTAAACATTTCTTTTATTTTGCCCATAGAGGTTCCTTTCGGAATGTTTATATAAATATCACCTTTCCAGGAACCGCCCTGAATGAGATTCCACAAACCGCTTTCAATCTGAGCGTCGCCTTTCTCTATCTTTTTATTTAATATATCAACCCCTCGAACATCTGATTGCTCAAGGACCAATTCATCTCCTGATACCGCAGCCATTCTTTGCAGTAAAGCAAATTCAGCACTTGTAACTGTTTTATTTTTATATTCAGGTAAAACTTTACTGATTACACCTTCATTTTCAACTTTCAATGTCCCGCTTGCATTTTTTATATCGCTGAAAGTCAATGTTACATTTGATGGTGATGGCATAGTTTTCTCCTCCTTTGGATATCTCGTGTACATGTATATAAAGTTTATCTACTTTTGAAAATTGCTTTTTTGTAAATATTTGTAAACTTTACAAAAGTTTTTGTGTGTTATAAAATCATGAGTAATTGCTGATATCTTAATCAATGAGGTAAAAATGGATCAAATTATTAAAATAGCGTGGGAATTAAACGAAAATACAGATAACCGATATAAACTGGTATACGAAATCGCCGAGCTTGCAAAAAAATTGGTTGATGAGACTCAGATGAAGAAAGCTCGAGATGAATTTGGTTTCGAAGAAGTTGTTGCAGAAAATTCTTATAAAAAAGAAAATCCTGTTGAACACGCTATTATGGTGAAGGCTTCGGAATCTGACGATACAGAACTTGTCGGATAACAAAGCAGTTAGTTTTAAACTAAAAGGAGCCTTCAAAAAGGCTCCTTTTTATATGTAAAAAATTGTTAACAATCAGGCAATTTATTTCTTTGCGGGAGTTAATTAGAAAGGAAGGCAGCGTATGAGAAAGAACTGTTACAAGAAATTTATGAACATGAAGTGGGGTTTGTAGACTATGATATTGAATGCAGCTAATATATTTTCAACATTAGGAAACCCTAATTCACTTGTGCCGCTTGCGGTTAAGGATTTGTCAGCTACCGCAGGCATGACGGCAGGTTCATTTGTTACAGGAAGAGAAGAAGGTGCTGACAGGTTTATTGATGAGATAGGAACGGAGGTTTTATGGCTTTTTGGAATTCCCGGTTTTAAGTGGTTGTATAACAATACTGTGTATAAAGCCGCAAATCTTGATTCAAATTTTGATGCCAGAAACCTTAAAAATAAAGAAGTTTTCGAAAAAATTAAAGAATACGCCCCAAATGAAGATGTAAAAAAAGAGATTGAAAAAATCGGAAACAAAAGTAAACTTTTTAAAAATATTACAACCGGTAAATTCTTTGTTGCAACAGGGTTAACTGTTGCTGCATACTTAGGGCTTACTAAAATAAAACAAAAATATACTGCCAAAAAAATCAGAGAGAATCTTATTAAAGAATATGAAGAGTCTAAAAAACAGGAAAACGCGAAAAAGACTGAAAATAAAGAGACATTAAATTTAGCAAATCCTTCATTCAAAGGCGCCGGCTCAGTAATTGAATCACTTGCATTTTCTCCTGTTAAAAATATGTATGTTCTTGACGGATTTATTACTGCAACAAGATTGACGGAATCAAGAACTCCGCAAGAATTTATTGGTTATGCTATTAAAGAGGCAATGACCCTGTGTTTCATGTATTATGCGGGAGGAAAAATTCAAGAGCTTCTTGAAAAAAGAGCTATGAATAAGTTTAATAAATCTATAGGTCTTGATGCGAGGGTTCTTGAAGATCCGGCTTTCAAAAAAGCTTTTGAGGACGGATCAATTGAAAAAGGATTAAAAGAATTTGAAGGTATTAAGGCTGCTAAAAGCGGAGAGAAACTTTCTAAAGACTCTCTTGCTCTCTATGAATTTATTCACAAAAATCCTGATAATTCTATTGTAAAAGCTGCGAAAAAATCGGAAATTATTAAATTGTATGAAAAGACTGATAAAATTGATACCAGAAAATATATTGATCTTAAAGATATTGAAGGGGTTTATGACAGTATGTCTAAACTTTATATTCAATATAAAGAAGCTCTTAAAAAAGGAGAAACTTCCGAGAAATTTTTTGCAGGTGTAAAAAGATTGAAAAGAGATTCAATTTTAATGAATATTGGCTCCTGCATTCTGGCTCTGGGTATTATAACTCCCGGACTGATGTTGTTGAAAAGATTTACTTCTAAAGGAGATACGGAATTTCAAACTAAGAAAGATATTAGAGAACAATTGATAAAAGAAGGAGTAATAGCATGATAATTAAATTAATTTTATTATTGTTTTTATGCTTGTTTATTACTCCTGAAGCGCAGGCTCTCCTTGTTTATTCTTATGACGGCGATGGTAACAGAATTTATTACAGAGTGGATCCTGCCGATTATCAAAAAAATAAATCCAGAAAATATGCACATATCTATGAAACACAAGGCCCGAGAGGCTGGCGTTATTATTCTAAAGAAGATCGTGACCGATATTGGGCGGAAAGAAGAGGAAGAGAATTTTAATAAAAAAGAGGCGGCGGGTTAGATAACCCGCCGCCTCTTTTTTATAATTTGTTAAACACCTACGGAATTTTTAATAGCTTTTTTAGCTCTGTTGAGTGAGTGTTCTTTACCCAAAATCGCTAAAGTTGCTGTCATATCAGCTCCGCAGAGTCTTCCGGTAACCGCAGCTCTTATTGCCCACATAGTGAACTTAGGTTTGTATCCTTTTTCTTTAAAGTCTGCTCTGAATTTTTCCAGTTTTTCATGCAGATTTTCTTCTGTCCATTCCCAGTTTTCGCCTTGTTCAACAAAAGCTTTTAAAACTTCCTGTGATAAATCAGTATCGATATTTTCGGCAGCTTTTTCGTCTATTTCAACGTTATCTCCGCCAAAGAAATAAGCTACTGCATCAGTTATGTCTGATAACAGAGTTAACGGCTCATAAGTAATCTCTATCATTCTTGTGTATTGAGCATCAGTAAGTTCTGACAGATCATATTTTGTAAGATACTTTTTGAGTCTTTCTTTTAAATCTTCAATCGGAAGCATTTTAATATAATGGCTGTTCATCCATTTCAATTTATCGTATTCAAAAATTGAGTTGGATGAAGAAATTTCTCCGATTCTGAAGTCTTGAGCAATTTCATCAACTGTTTTAATTTCCTGACCGTCAGAAGGTGACCAGCCTAAAAGTGCAACGAAGTTAACGAGTGCATCTGTTAAGTAACCTTGTTCAACGAAGTCTGAAACAGCCGTTGCACCGTGTCTTTTTGAAAGCTTGCTTCTGTCCGGTGCAAGAATCATGCCTAAGTGGCCGAATCTAGGAACTTCAAATCCTAAAGCTTCAAAAATCAGGATTTGTTTATAAGTATTTGAAATATGGTCTTCTCCTCTTATAACGTGCGTAATTTTCATTAAAGCATCGTCAATTACAACAGCATAATTATAAGTAGGAGCTCCGTTTGATTTCATAATAACAAAATCGCCTATCAGGTTTGTATCAACGTGAAGTTTTCCTTTTACAAGATCGTCAAATTCAAGAATTGATGAATCATGGAAAGCTTTTTGCGCTTTTGAAACATTAAATCTGATAGCAGGTTTTCTGCCTTCAGCTCTTAATTTTGCTTTTTCTTCTTCTGTTAAATTTTCGCATTTTTTTGTATAAACATAAGCTTTTTTATTTTTAGCAGCTTCTTCTTTTTCTGCTTCCAACTCTTCCGGAGTGCAGAAACATTCATATGCAAAACCTTTATCAAGAAGTTCCCGAATATATTTAGGATAAATATCAAATCTTTCAGACTGAGTGTAAGGGCCGTAAGGTCCGCCTACGTCAGGTCCTTCATCCCAGTTTAAGCCGAGAGCTTTTAGAGAGTCAAAAATATTTTTAACATATTCCTGGCTGGTTCTTTCGGCATCAGTATCTTCTATTCTTAAAATAAATTTACCGTTATTTTTTTTAGCGAATAAATAATTAAATAAAGCTGTCCTTGCAGTACCGATGTGGAGGTTTCCGCTCGGGGAAGGAGCAATTCTAACTCTAACTTCACTCATAGTAATTCCTTTCTTTATTACGACAAGAATTATCACGCAAATAGTGGTAAATTTCAAGGGGTTGCAGAGTAAAACAGTATCTTTTGATTGAAAAATCTATAAGCTTAATTGTTTTTTTATATTTTAGGAAACTTTATTTTTTCTTATATAAAATGAAAAATCCCTAATAATAAACCTTTTGAACATGTTTTTCTCATGTTGAGTAAAAACGGCTAAAACACCTAATATTATAAAAACAATCATTAACAAAAGTTTACAAATATGCCCAAACTCTAATAAAATTGCTTGCATTCAGAATTTTAGCAAGTATCATAATTTATGATGCCGAATAGCGGTATTAATTTTGATAGCCGAAAATAGAGGACAATATGGCAAAAGACGTTATAGAAATTGAAGGTACTATTCTGGAGTCTATGCCGAATGCAATGTTCAAAGTAAAGCTTGAAAACGGACATGAGATTCTGGCACATATTTCAGGAAAAATCAGAAAAAATTTCATAAGAATCCTTCCGGGTGACAAAGTGAAAGTTGAAATGACACCTTACGATTTAACAAAAGGAAGAATTACATTCAGACTTAAATAATAATTAATAATCTAGAAAAGGAATAAACAAATGAAAACAAGATCATCAGTAAAACCTATGTGCGACAAATGCAAAGTTATTAAAAGAAAAGGCAGAGTTGCCGTAATTTGTGAAAACCCTAAACACAAACAAAGACAGGGTTAGATTTTGCGTAGAGTGACGGCGAACGAAGTAAGCCTAACTCGAAGTGCCGCGGAGCTTATGAATGTAGTTTTGCAAGAACAAAACGGAATGAGTAACAGCGAAGCGTGAAGCAATAATCTAAAGAAAAGAAAGTTAAAGTACAAAATATAAAGGAAACAAAACATGGCAAGATTAGTTGGGGTAGACTTACCTCGTAACAAAAGACTAGAAGTAGCTCTTACATACATATACGGTATCGGACCGGCTAGAGCTAAAAAGATT
>CALVCR010000070.1 GCA_944326125.1 Candidatus Gastranaerophilales bacterium
CGATAATTCCGGATGCAACCGCACAACCGACACCGAATATCAAACTCAGGATTAATACTGCAATCCAGAACTTAAAGCCGGTAAGTAAGTTGTTTTTAAAATTAAATAACGGAAGTACATAATTTTCTTTTTGTTCAACCAGAGCTCTGATACAAGCGACAATATATCCTGACGGAATAAACATTATGATAATTCCGATAAGCAGAAATAGCGGTGCAAAAGCTTTAAATGAACCTAGAGCAGGGGAATTTCCGAGATTTGTAAATAATCCCCCGAAAAAGGCAAAACAAAAGTACGCAGCCCATTTTTGCTTGAATAAGTTGTCTTTGAACATGTAATTAAAAGCTTCTCTCATCTAACTCTCCTTATTTTAAAAAATATAAAACGGGCAAGATTAAATATGAAAATCTTGCCCCTAAATAATAACAAAATTATTTCAAAGATTCAATCAAATCCTTAATAGCAGCTTCCTGAACGGAAATCTCTTCAATTCTGGCATTGGTTTGTTCAACGAGCTCTTTTGGCGCATTAGCGACAAATTTTTCATTTTTCATTCTGCCCAGAAGTGAATTCTTTTCATTAAGAAGTTTTTCAAGTTTCTTTTCCTGACGTTTGATTTCTGAATCCAGATCGATTAAATCTGCAAGCGGAACGATAAGTTTAGAAGCTGAAACAACTGCTGTAGCTGATTTTGGAGGAATAGCCGCATCAGGTGTTGCAAAAGTTATATTGTTAACTCTTGCTAATCTGTGGATATAAGCTTCAATTTCTTCAAAAATAGCTTTTTCCTTGCCTTCTGCTCTGATTTCAACATCAACCGTAGCTGAAGCCGGAATATTAAAGCTTTGACGTACGTTTCTAAGCGATGTAATTGTTTCAAATACAAGCTTCATTTCTTCCGCTTCTTTCGGGTAACTTAAGTCTTCAGAGTAGACCGGATATTTTGCAATAACCAATGCTTTCGGAGAATCTACATCTTCACTTAATCCGTATGTGCCGACAAGACCCTGCCATACTTGTTCGGTTATATGCGGCATAATAGGATGAAGCAGTCTTAATGACATATCAAGAACGTATCTTAAAACTCTCTGGGTGTTGAGTTTTAATTCAGGATCAGCGAGCTGGATTTTTGCGATTTCAACATACCAGTCACAGTATTCACTTCTGAAGAAGTCATAAAGCGTATGCGCAATCTCACCGATTCTGTACTCTTTCATATACTTGTTAACAGTTTTAGCTGTTTCATTGAGCTGGTTAAGAATCCATTTATCTACAAGAGTGAGTTTATCTTTATCAATCGGTTTGTTGTCAACGCCTTCAAGGTTCATCAATACGAAACGGGAAGCGTTCCAGAGTTTATTGGCAAAGTTTCTTCCGTATTCAAATCTTTCGTCTGAAACCTTGATATCCTGACCACCGTATGTGCAAAGTGATGTCATAGTGAATCTTAAAGCATCACAGCCGTATTTATCAATAATTTTAACCGGATCAATTGTGTTGCCTTTAGATTTGGACATTTTTTGACCCTTTTCGTCGCGGATAAGTCCGTGGATATAAACGGTTGAGAACGGTGCTTTACCTGTAAATTCAAGCCCCATTGTAATCATTCTTGCAACCCAGAAGAATATAATATCAAACCCTGTTACAAGAACCGATGTAGGGTAGAATTTTTTGAAATCATCAGTTTCCGCATTTGGAAATCCCATTGTTGAGAACGGCCATAACCCTGATGAGAACCATGTATCAAGGCAGTCTGAATCCTGTATGTAATTTTCAGGATCCGGATTTTCTTTGGCTACAACCATTTCTCCTGTTTTTTTATGATAGTATGCGGGAATTTGATGTCCCCACCACAATTGGCGCGAAATACACCAATCACGAATATTTTCCATCCAGCCTAAGTAGTTCTTTTCCCAGCGTTCAGGGATGAATTTAATTCTTCCGTCTTTAACAGCTGCGATAGCTTCTTTAGCAAGAGGACCCATTTTTACAAACCACTGTTCGGAAAGAAGCGGTTCGATAGTGGTGTTACATCTCTGGCATTTTCCTACATTGTGTTCATGGTCTTTTATTCTGAGCAAGAAGTTGTTGTAGCTGAGCATATCAACAATTTTCTTACGTGCTTCATAGCGGTCAAGTCCCTGATATTCAGGCGGAACTTCCGCACATGATTTCATTTTACCTTCTTCGTCAATAACCCATATTGGCTGGAAGTTGTGGCGTTTGCCTACTTCATAGTCGTTAGGGTCGTGAGCCGGTGTGATTTTAACGGCACCTGTTCCGAAAGATTTATCCACGTATTCATCCGCAATAATCGGAATTCTTCTTCCTGAAAGCGGAATCATAACGGTTTTGCCGATTAATTCAGAATACTTTTTATCAGACGGGTGAACAGCGATTGCAACGTCTCCGAACATAGTTTCAGGACGGGTTGTTGCAACAATAATAGCGCCCGGTTCTCCGACAAGCGGGTATGATATTTCCCACAAATGTCCCTGTTCTGTTTCGTATTCGGTTTCGATATCGGATATGGCGCTCTGGCAGCGAGGGCACCAGTTAACTATGTAGGCGCCTTTGTAGATTAAACCTTTGTTGTATAAAGTAACAAAAACTTCTTTAACAGCTTCTGAGCAGCCTTTATCGAAAGTGAATCTTTCTCTTGAAAGGTCAAAGGAAGCACCAAGTCTCTTGAATTGGTTCAAGATAGCTGATTTATGTTCGTTTGCCCATTTCCATGTACGTTTTAAGAACTCTTCTCTTCCGATATCGTGGCGGGTCAGGCCTTCTTTTCTGAGTTCTTTTTCAACAACTGCTTGAGTTGCAATCCCTGCGTGGTCTGTACCCGGAATCCAGAGCGCTTCATAACCGCTCATTCTGTGGTAACGGGTAAGAATGTCCTGCAAAGTTCCGTCAAGTGCGTGCCCCATATGGAGAACCCCTGTAACGTTAGGAGGCGGGATAACAATTGTAAACGGAGGCTTGTTAGAATGGGCATCTGCTTTGAAATATCCGCCGTTTTCCCAGAATTTGTACATTTTTTCTTCGGTAGATTTGGGGTCATAAACCGTAGGCAAATCTTCTGTTTTTATTTTTGTTTCCATATTATATCCTCTCTGTAGTAATTAAATTTTACTACAAACAAAGTCAGCGAAACAATTTAAGGGAAAATTTTTCTTTGAGTTTTACATTCGGAAACAATTTTTCAACCTCGGACTTGAATTCCGGTTTTAAATCTTCATCCAGCCGTTTATAAAAGCTGTTCAATTCCAGATTTATTTTAGAATCAATTATGCGCAAAGCTGGTGCAAAACCTTTAATTTCTTTCATAATATCAAGGATAATAAAATCTTTTGAGGTAAATTTTTTATGAATCGTAGAGCCTTCTACAACCCTGTAGTAATAAGTTCCCCCTTTAATAATTTTGATAGAATCAGCATTTAGAATAGCTTTTACCGAAAAATAATTATCTTCTGCGGGGTTGGTTTTGCCGTAGAATTTTATGTTATTCTTTATCAAAAAATCTTTGCGGTAAATTTTGTTATAAATATTTGCATTTTTTATAATAAGACTGTTTTTATCTCTTACTTTAAAATCTTTGTTTCGGAGTTTGCCGTTTTCAAGATACCGGCGTTTGGTTGTAAGCACAATATCTGATTTATAAGAATACAGTTTTTTATAAAAATCAGGACTTATATAGTCATCGGAATCAATAAACCCGACATAGTCTCCTTTAGCAGCTTCTAAACCTGCATTTCTTGCGTAACCCTGACCTTGATTTTCTTGGTTTATAATTCTAAGGCGTGAATCTTGCGCTCCAAATTCTTCCAGAATTTTAAGAGAATTGTCCGTTGAGCCGTCATTAACGCAGATTATTTCGATGTCTTTTAGTGTCTGGTTAATAATACTTGTAAGACATTCTTTGAGATATTTTTCAGAATTATATACAGGAATTATTATTGATAGCATAGGTTAATACTAGCACGATACAGTTAAGGGGTAAAGGAGGGGGGTAAATGAGGGGGTAAATGAGGAGGGTAAAGGAGGGGTAGTGATTAAGCTGCTCCCTCTCCTTACAGGAGAGGGTCGGGGTGAGGTGTTGGTGACTCGCAAATTTTGGCAAAGTTTGTAGGTCAGGCATTACCTGACAAAAATCCTAATGACATTTGTCCAAAAATCTGTATAATTAAAATTATGAAAAGAATATTATTAATTTTATTTTCTCTTTTAATTCTCCCTGTGATGGCGCAGGATATGGTTTTGAAAGCAGGTGTGTCCGTAGAAGATGTTCCGAAAGCCCTTTACGGGAGCTGGAGAGTTAACGCTAAGCTTGATGATACAAACAGCCCGGCTACGTTTAAACCTCAAAGTGTTGATTTTTGGAATCTTTCAAGAGTGGGGGATAAGATTACTCTCGAGAATCCGTTCAGCGGTGCAAATGCCAATATATCCGTGAGTACGGTAGAAGGAAATCTGGTAGTCTTCTCTAAAAAGCTCCCGTACGATAATAACAAGGTTTTAACGGATACTGTAACAATAAGATTGAAGGATAATACTTTCAGCGGGATAAACAGTCTGACACTCGAATCTTTTTCTCTGGTTGATAAACATTTGATGAAAACGGAATATGCGCGATATCTGATTGAAGGTGAAAAGATTTCCGGTGATAGTGTGATTAAAGGGGAGTAAGCAGGAGCTGACACATCTGTCCTACAGCCTAAATCCCCTCTCCTAGGGGTAAATGTAAAGGAGAGGGTGGAAGAAATAGTGCTCCGCCCCCCGAGCCGGAATTTGTTTTATTTGTGAGTCGTAACTAAGTTCCCTCTCCTAAGAGGAGAGGGTTAGGGTGAGGTGTTAACCCCCCAAAAAGCTGGCGGCATTTAGTGCCGCCAGCTTTTTTGTTATTTCCGATTCAGTCTCCGTTTTATTGTGCTTCTATTAAGATTTACTAATCTTCTCTATCAACTTCATCATCAGCGTATCTATTTTTGCAGCGATTTTGTCTTTGCCGTAATCCCAGAAGTCACTATCATTATATCCGCTAACAAGTTCTGCCAGCTCTTTATATATAGGATCATCGCTTAAACCTTTATCTGCTGCAAGAGCAAGAAGTGTATTAGGGATAACATTCATCTCTTTGGCTGACGGGCCATATTCTCTGTTGAGGTACTCAATAATTCTTTCGTGATCTGTTCTGGTATTGAAGGTTGAAATAATACCAATGATATTATCTTTTGTGAAGTAGCCTTCTTCTTTCAGCTTATCTCTTACTGAACCGTGCCCGGCTCCGTGAACATCTTCATAGATCGCGAGCCCTTTGTTGTAGCCGTCGCGAGATATAGCCATGA
>CALVCR010000071.1 GCA_944326125.1 Candidatus Gastranaerophilales bacterium
GGAGACGGTCATTTTACCCTGCACCAAAAGTTAATTCCGCACTCGTGTATATGAAAGTAAGAGAAAATCCGCTTCTTGATTTAAGCGATTATACGCATTTCAGAAAAACTATCAAAGCAGCCTTCTCCCAGAGACGCAAAACACTTAAAAACTGTCTTGTCGGAGCCGGATTTGATAAAGAAAAAGTTACTGCAGTAATCGCAGCATTGAATCTTGATGAAAATATCCGCGGAGAAAAACTCTCAATAGAAGACTTTGGCAAACTTTCAGAATTATTAAAATAACCTTCCTGTTTTATATTGACTGATAGCAGCTCTAAAGGAGTATAATTTTATCAAAAAGCAGGAGATAAGTATGGAAAAAGCAAAAGTATATTTTACCGAAGAGATTTCTTCAGATGCTCTTCAAAAAATTTATCACGCATTAAATAAAGAGCTTAAAGGCAAAGTTGCGGTAAAACTCTCAACCGGCGAACCGGGCGGACACAACTTTCTAAAAGCTGATATGATTAAAGCTCTTGTAAATGAATTGAACGGAACCATTGTTGAATGCAATACCGCATACGGCGGTAAAAGATGCGACAGCAAAAGCCACTGGAAAGTCATGGAAGACCACGGATTTAAAGCAATAGCACCTTGCGACATTATGGATGAAGAAGGTGAAATTGCACTTCCGGTCGCTGGAGGAAGATATTTAAAAGAAAATTATGTAGGTTCACATCTTGAAAACTATAATTCAATTCTTATGCTCTCACACTTTAAAGGCCATTTGATGGGCGGTTTCGGCGGAGCATTAAAAAATATGTCTATCGGAATCGCCTCATCTCATGGCAAACAAAACATTCATGGTGCTGGAAAAGAAGGCTGGACAAAAGACCAGGACGCTTTTCTTGAATCAATGGCAGAAGCCTGCAAAGCGGTTATCGACTATGTCGGCGCAGAGAATTTTGCCTACATAAATGTTGCAAACAGACTCTCTGTAGACTGCGACTGTGATAATAATCCGAGTGAACCTGAAATGGCCGATATAGGAATTTTTGCTTCCCTCGATCCCGTTGCTATTGATCAGGCCTGCGTAGATGCTGTTTACAATTCCCCTGACCCCGGAAAAGCTGCCTTAATTGAAAGAATGGAGTCCAGACACGGTATTCATACTGTAGAGAGGGCTTTTGAACTTGGTCTGGGCAGCAGAGAATATGAGATAATTAAGATTTAAACTGTAAAGAAATTTTAACCACAATAGCAAAATAAATTTTGTTTAACCTTTCTTACAAACATATCAAGTAAGAAAGGTTTTTTATGTTTATTAATCCAATTTCAGTAAATCACAGATCAAATACCCCGGCTTTCCAGAAAGGCTTAAATCCGGAAGTTGCCAAAAATCAATATAGAATACTTTTAACTCAGGATATCTGGGCAGAAAAATTAAAAATAAAACGTCCTGAAAATCTTATGGAAAAAGAAATCCTTTTTGAAGTTTTGCAAAACAGACTTAAACTTGATCGATTTGCCCGTTTAAATAATGCTTTTGCAAAATTAAAACTAAAAATCAGCAAGATTAATGATTTAATGGAACAAGATCCTACAAACCCTGAAATTCCTGCCATGATAGACGAATTAAAAAAACACGGCAACATAGAATCCGTTTATAAAACTCTGCAAAAACAAATTCAACAAGAAGCAATAAAAAATAAACCTGCTATGGATTATTTTAAAAATATTGAAAAACTTGAAGATGAATACCTTGACAAACATCTAATAAAATATTCTAAAATGGAAAAATTCTGGCAGCAAATAGAAAAACACAATATTAATAAAGATAACCAGTATTCAACAAAAGAACTTCTTGAAATATTATCAAAAGAAACAGCTCCGGCAGCCAAAACAGTCGTACAACCTTTAACCAGAAAACAACTGCTTGATAAAATGACTGTCCAATATGAAAATATCCTTTTAGAAAAAATAAATATTTATTCTAAAACTGAAAATCATAATCAAGAAGCTTATAATGCAAAAAAACTTCTTGCAGAACAAAATCTGGCTGACCTTAAACGTTTTCCTGAAATTGCAAAACAAGTCGGGAAAATGTGTACCTTCATAGAAAGTAAAATCTCACATAAAGCAGAACAGCTGGGTAATATTGATATTTATCCTATTGGTATAATTTTTGATGATATGAAACTTTTTGAACATGACATAAAAAAAATTACAAAAGAGATATCAATACTAAAAAACAAAATATCACAATCCCCCGAGGACCAGACCTTACAAACCAAATTACAAGAGTTTGAAACACTGCTTAATGATATGAAAAACGGTTGGAAAAAGGGACTTAAATACTTAATAGAATACGAACAAACCAATCATCAAAGAATGATAGACGGCGGACGCAAGGCAGAATATGAATACCTGACAGATAAATGTAAAGAACTTAATAAATATAAAGGTTTCTATCAGATAATGAATGATTCTCAAGGCGAAATACCGGAAAAAGTCTGGACAGAAATGTTATAATAAAACCCCCTGCAAATAGAAATAAGCAGGGGGTTTTTACCTAACTACTTTAAGTAAGTTCTAAAGAAGGTTTCCAATTTATCAAACGGAATTTTATCCAAATTATCATACAAATCAACATGGCTTGCACCCGGAATTATAAGCAATTCCTTATTATCTCCTTTGAGTTTTTTGAAAGCATCTTCTGAGAAATATCTGCTGTGAGCTTTCTCTCCGTGCATTACAAGAACTGCACTCTGAATCTCATCACTGTACTGCAATATCGGCATATTAATCAAAGAAAGAGTAGAAGTCATATTCCAATTTCCGTTGGAATTGATAGAACGTTTGTGGAACCCTCTTTCGGTTTTGTAATAATCATAATAATCTTTTACAAACTGCGGCTCTTCCCCCGTTAACTTTTCAGGAAGCCCTGCTGCCGGAGCATAAGAACCTTTCTTAAAATCTTCTATTCTTTGTTTATTCAAATTTTGTTTAAGCTCATATCTGGCTTTTTCATCCGTTGAATCAAAATAACCTCTGGCGCTTACCCTTGTCATATCATACATTGTAGAAGCAACTGTGGCTTTAATCCTTGTATCCATCGCGGCAGCATTAATTCCGAATCCGCCGAAACCGCATATACCGATAATTCCGATTCTTTCCGGATCAACATCAGACTGATTTGACAAGAAATCAACAGCAGCTGAAAAGTCTTCGGTATTAATATCCGGTGATGCCACATTTCTCGGCTCTCCGCCGCTTTCTCCGGTATAAGAAGGATCAAACGCTAAAGTTACAAACCCTCTTTCTGCCATAGTCTGAGCATATAATCCTGAGGCCTGTTCTTTTACCGCACCAAATGGTCCTGAGACAGCAATTGCTGCCATTTTCTTTTCCGGTCTGTCTTTTGGAGTATATAAATCCCCGACAAGCGTTATTCCGTATCTGTTTTTAAAACTGACTTTCTGAACATCTACCTTATCACTTTTCTTAAAGGTTTTGTCCCAATCCGTATTTTTTGCCATACTCATTGTTGTCCCTCCTATAATTAACATTATAATCGCTAAACATATCAAAACATTCTTAAACATTTACACCTCACATTCTTTTAAATGTTTCATTTTTCTTGCAGGATTTCCCGCAACAATTGTATTTGCGGGAACATCCTTTGTAACCACACTTCCCGCACCGATTATTGCACCGTCCCCAATTGTTATCCCCGGCAAAATCGTACTGTCAGAACCTATCCAGACATTGTTTCCGATTCTGACAGGTTTCGGATAAATAGCCGTCCGATTATCCGGATTGAAATCATGGTTCAGTGTTGCAAGAGTTACGTTATGTCCGATAAGGCAGTTATCACCGATTCTTATTCCGCCCTGATCCTGAAATTTACAGCACGCATTAATAAATACATTTTTGCCCACTCTTATATTTTTTCCGCAATCTGAATAAAAAGGAGGAAAAAGCCTGAACGACGGATCAACATCTACACCAGTAAGCTTGGAAAACAATTCAACCAGCTCCGCAGGAGTATGATACTTATTATTAATCTCCATAGTAATCTTAAGAGCTTCCTGAGCAAGTTGATGAAACATATCCAATACTTCGGAGCCTGCCGCTACAACCTTACCGCTTTCCATATATTCTAAAAATTCTTTCATTTCCATATTTTATAACCTTCTGTCGGGAGACATTTCATCTCCGCTACTAACTTGTTTTATTTTTCCGGGTCTCCCTTTGCTGTCAACCAACCAGTGAGTTTGTACCTGACGTTTTTTAACCTTATGTCGGGAGCTCTTTTATTTACCCCCTGCCCTCTGTTGCGAGACTTCTAGTTTTGTCGGGAGACATTTCGTCTCCGCTACTAACTTGTTTTATTTTACCGGGTCTCCCTCTTTTGTCTTCTTACCAGAGGATTCGCACCTATTTTTTTACCTTATGTCGGGAGCTCTTTATTTACCCCTTTCAGGATGACATTTTATTTCACAAGCTACACCACCGCCGGCATAAAGTGTTTTACCACGCAGTCCAACAGAGTTTCCGCATACTCTCTGTGCTTGCCGTAGAAAATATGAGAAGCCTCAGGAACTACAATAACTCTGTTCTTTTCCGGATATTTGCAATAAGAATTTATTTTTTCCATAAACCCTTTCGGGTCGCCTTCCGTTAAACTGTCTTTTGCTCCGATAACAAATGCGCCGTTGACTTTTATAGAATTGAGTGAATTCGTTTCTCCTTCCCCGCTTATTACAGGACAGTTTTTGAGATTAAATGCATTATAAAATCCCAGAACCGTATTGGCGCACATCGGAGAAAAACCGCCGAAGAGTATAGGTAAAATATCCTTGCCTCTGCCTTCGGATACAAATTTTTCCGCAAGCTTTATACACTCCTGAACCCCCGGCATAACCGTAAACCAGTATGCCAGATCGACAGGTGCGGATACTATAAAATAATCAACCAGATTATCGTCTGTATTTCCCAAATAATTAATAATTTTATTTGAACCCAAAGAATGTCCTGCAAGAACTATATTCTTAAATCCAAGTTCCTTAGCATATTTTACATAAGCTTCCGTATCTTCGTATACAAGGCTGAAATCATCATTTACCACTCCTGCATGTTTTTGTTTTCCGGTTGAAAAATCCGAATACGCAATAAACGAAAATGCATCCATGGCGTGTCCGGCAATACAAGCGATATTATTAGCACTCAAAAGTTCTCCTGCTGCAACCAGCAAGTCATTTTGAAAAACATTGCTGCATATTCCGCTCATTATAATAACAACAGTGTCCATGCTGTTATCGCCCCACATGGCGCCCTTGAGTTCAAGACCTCTCGGTGTATTAACTCTTATTATTTCCATTTTTTATTATCCTTTCTTTCTATACACATTGTTTTAAACATTCAGCCGGTTTATTTAAACCGCGCAAAATAACTTTACCCCGGCATTTCATTATTGAATCCTCAGAGATAATTTCACCTACACTGTCAGCTATTATTACACCTGACTTAGGGTTTTTAACGGAAACTATATGTCCTTTTATATCAGCTTCTACCTCAGAATATTCAAAAGACAAATCCGTATCTTCCATAGTGCAATTAATAAGTTTTAAATTCTTGCAATAGCATAACGGCTGAGTGCCAATAATTTTGCAGTTAATAAAGGTTAAATTTTCGCTGAACCAGCCCAAATATTCACCCTTAACAACAGAATTTTCAACAATAATATTTTTGCTGTGCCAGAAGGCATCTTTTGTATCAAGTTTTGAATCTTTGATATGCAGGTTTTTCATATACTGAAAAGAATATTTGCCTGTCATATTTAAATTTTCTATCTCAACGTCTTTTGATTCAAATAAAAAATACATAGAATCAATTGTTGAATTATTAATTTTTACCCCTTTGCATCTCCACCCGAATTCAGGAGATACAATATTACAGTTTTCTACCGTAATATTTTTACATTCTCTCAGGCATTTTATTCCGTCAATTTTACAATACTCAATTCTTCCGTCATTTGAATACCAGAGCGGAGCACGTGTTTTTTCATCCATAGAGGAGTTCTTAAGCAAAAACCCTTTTGCATGCCAGAGCGGATATCTCAGCGAAAACGAACAGTCAATTACATCTATTTTACGGCATTCTTTAAGAACAGACTCTCCGTCTGCCGGACCTTCAAATTTACAGTTGATAACTTCTGTATTCTTCAGATTATACAGCGACCTTTCCTCATCAAATATTTGGTTTTCAACTCTGTTTTGCATAAGATTACCTCACTTTTTAAACATCTTTTGTCTGCTCCAGATTAAAAATCAGATAATCAAGGCAGTCTAATTTTCTTTGGCACAGATGGAGATTATTAAGAAGTTTTGTTCTATATCTGTTAAGAAGGCTTATCTGTTCTTTAACATCCGCAGCCTGAAACTTTTGTATAAAGTCTGTATCGCAGTCCGCATCTTTAAGGTTTTGAATAATATCTTTGTTCATCTGCTGCCTCTTATATTTATATTATTTACCCCTTTTTTAAAATAGCAAATACTTATATTACATATTTAAATATGCTTGACGGGCATATTTAAATTTTGTATTATGGTTGTATGGAAATAAGAGTGCTCAAATATTTTTTAACAGTTGCAAGAGAAGGCAGTATAACAGGAGCTGCAAACTCGCTTCACCTTACCCAGCCTACTCTGTCCCGCCAGCTTCAGGAACTGGAAAAAGAACTGGGGCAAAAACTCCTTGTAAGAGGTAAGTACAAAATTTCTTTGACTCCTGAAGGAATGATTCTTAAAAAAAGGGCTCAGGAAATTGTAGAAATGGTTGAAAAGACCGAAGCAGAGTTCAGCTCGCTTAAAGATGTATTATCCGGAGATATTTACATAGGCTGCGGAGAAACGGACTCAATGAAATATGTAGCCTCCGTAATTAAAGAGATTCAAGAAATTTATCCTGAAATAAAATTCCATATCCACAGCGGAAACGCCGAAGATGTAACGGAAAAACTTGATAAAGGCCTGCTGGATTTTGGTGTACTTATACAACCGGTTGATTTATCCAAATATGACAGTATGCCGCTTCCTGACAAAGATGTCTGGGGTGTTATTATGAGAAAAGACAGCCCGCTTGCAAATAAAAAAGCAATTGAGTTAGAAGATATAAAAAACTTACCGCTGATTGCATCCCGTCAAATGTCTCCTAAATACTCTTCAGACAGCGGATTTTTAGACTGGTTCGGAAATGATTTTGAAAATTTAGATATAAGAGCAACCTACAATCTTGTTTATAATGCTGGAATAATGGTAAAAGCCGGAATCGGTTACGCAATTACGCTGGATAAACTTGTAAACACCTCTGACAACTTGTGCTTTCGGCCGCTTAAACCGAAACTGGAGTCCGGATTAAATATTGTCTGGAAAAAGTATCAGGTATTTTCACCGGCAGCAAAAATGTTTCTGGAAAAACTTCAGGCAAAGTTAGGTTAATTTTCAACAAACAGGTTCATAAACTCAATATCGTCATAATCTATATAAGCTGTCTGCATCAGGTTACGTCCGGTCTTAATTGTAACTTCGTTCGGCTGGTTTTTCTTTATAAGTTCATTAGGAATTTTTATCCGCTGCCCGTCTCCGTTAATCTGGATTTCAGAAATTCTGTTTCCGTTAAAATACACTTCCGGAGGGGAAGCAAAAGCATTGGCAATCTGATTTTGTCCGATAGAACGCGCCATCTGGGTATCTATACCTATAATTGAGCCTATTACAAGATAAATAGGCTTATTAAATTTAACATTCTTCATCTGGAACTTTTTCGTATAAAAAGGACCTATACTTGCCATTCTAAACTCGCCGGCATTTGCGGATAAATCAGAATAGTTATTATCACCAAGATGATACATATTATTATCAAGAACCATAGCATCACCATTGGATTTTTCTATCCCGATTACAATAGGTGCGGAAACGGTTCTGTCTGTAACTGTTACTGAAAACGGTTTATAATTCTCTTTTTGAACGGACATAATACTTGTACCGTTTATGGCGGTATCAAGTTCAAAATAACCTTCCTCATCAGTTGTAGTAGAATACCTTTCTTTAGGCAGAGTTACCTTAGCTCCGTCAATTCCCGCTCCGGTCTTTTTGTCTACGATTCGGCTTGAATTGCCTCTTCCCTGCGCCGAAACACCGCCCTCAAAAGTAGCTGCGGCAAGTGAAGGCAAGGTAAAAGTTAAGTATAAAATAAGAATAGTTAAACTCAATAATTTTTTCATACAATAATTATTTTTCCTTTAGTTATGAATAAGTATCCGTCATATTTTCTTTTATAAGGATAATTTTTCGGAAGTAAAAATAATAATGTATAAGAGAAATAAAAAATACCTGATTTAATTAAATCAGGTATTTTTTATCTGCCGATGGCCGGGGTCGAACCGGCACGTAGTTGCCTACACCAGATTTTGAGTCTGGCACGTCTACCAATTCCATCACATCGGCATATTGAGTTATCAATAAGTCAATTAAATCAAAAAAGAAATAAAATTTCAAGAATTATTGTTGCAGATTCAGGGATATTTGGATATTTAATATGTTTAGATTATATTATTATCTGTTACAACAAATTTTCATTAAATTCTTATTAGAAATCTTGAGATGAAGATACAAGCAATAAATTACATTACACCAAAGAGCACTTTTCGTGCGCAAAAACAAGAACCGCAATCCCCGTTGGGAAACGGACTAAAAACAGCCGGAATCTGGTTCGGGTTTGGAGTTGCACTTGACCTTGTGACCAGAAATGTGTGTTTTTCTAAATCTCCAATGAAAAATTCTCTTGCAATAAACAGTATTATAGCTTCCACAGCCGGAGCAGCAACATGTTTAAGTTCTGCTGAAAAAAATAAAAAGGCTTGATTTTCTTTTTGTGCTAAACTGATTTTGTAGTAGTTAGGGGGATCCACCCCAAGCGAAGCCGGTGCAAACCGGAGCCGGTATACGGTTAGTATTCCGAACAGGATTTGCACTACAAAGCCGCCGTTAAGCTGCAAAGCATAAGCGGAGCAATTACACGGGCGGATAGTAGGTGTTTTATAGAGAGTTGTTTATGAAACAGCCTGGCTTAACTTAAAAGGATAGAAAGAGAAAAAATGGAAAAAAACAACGAAACTTTGGGTGTATTAAGACACTCAGCATCCCACATCATGGCACAGGCCGTACAAAAGCTGTTTCCGAGTGCAAAGTTAGCTATAGGACCGGCTACCGACACAGGTTTTTACTATGATTTTGACCTGACAGACGGACATGCTTTCACCCACGACGATTTGGAAAAAATCGAAGAAGAGATGAAAAATATCATCAAACAAAATTTAACGTTTGAAAGATATGAGATTCCTGATGTAGATGCACAAATTGCGGAATTTAAGGCAGAAGGCGAAATTTACAAAGCAGAATTACTGGAAGAGCACAGAAACGACAACCCGACACTTTATCTTACAAAAGATAAAGACGGAAACGTACTTTTCAACGACCTTTGCGCAGGTCCGCATATTCCGAACACTTCATTTATTAAAGGAAATGCCATTAAGCTTTTGAAGGTTGCAGGAGCTTATTGGAGAGGAAATGAAAAGAACAAAATGCTTCAAAGAATTTACGCTACAGCATTTTGGAACAAAGAAGATTTACAAGCTTATCTGACCTTCCTTGAAGAAGCAGAAAAAAGAGACCACAGAAAACTCGGCACCCAGCTTGATTTATTCTCCGTAAGAGAAGAAATCGGCGCAGGGCTTGTTTTGTGGCACCCTAATCTTGCAGTAGTAAGAGAAGAAATCGAAAACTACTGGAGAAGTGAACACAGAAAAAGAGGTTATGTAATTGTTCACTCACCTCAAATTGCTAAATCAAGACTCTGGGAACTTTCAGGACATATTGACCACTACAGAGAAAATATGTTCTTTATCCAGAAAGATGATGATTCAGATGATCAATATATAGTAAAACCTATGAACTGTCCGTTCCATATCCTGATTTATCAGGCAAACAGACATTCATACCGCTCACTTCCGCTCAGAATGGCTGAATTGGGTACTGTTTACAGAAAAGAAAAATCAGGAGCACTGTCCGGTTTAACCCGTGTTCAAGGTTTCACTCAGGATGATGCTCACATTTTCTGTACACCGGAACAATTGGTTGATGAAATTAATGAAATTATCGACTTTGTAGCAGATACAATGAATATCTTCAAAATGTCCTTCGAAGTGGAACTTTCAACCCGTCCGGAAAGCTTTGTCGGTGAAATCGAAAACTGGGATAAAGCTGAAGCCGGATTGAAAGCTGCAATGGACAGACGCGGAATGAAATATGAAATCAACGAAGGCGACGGAGCATTCTACGGTCCTAAAATCGACTTTAAGATTAAAGATGCAATCGGAAGAACATGGCAGTGTGCTACAATCCAGCTTGACTTTAACCTTCCTGAAAGATTCGGTATCAAATATCAGGATAAAGACGGCTCAATGAAAACACCTGTAATGCTCCACAGAGTTATCTTTGGTTCTATGGAAAGATTCCATGGTATCTTGATTGAACACTATGCGGGCGCATTCCCGACATGGCTTGCTCCTACACAAGTTGCTATCGTTCCGATTTCTAACGAAAAACACGCAGATTTTGCGGAACAAGTATACAAAAAAATGCGTGATGCAGGACTTAGAGTTAAACTTGACGACCGCTCCGAATCGATGAACTACAAGATTCGTGAATCTTTGCAGGACAAAAAGATTCCGTATGTATGCGTAATCGGCGACAAGGAAATTGAGTCAAATTCCGTTGCCGTAAGAAAACGCGGTGTAGGCCAGATAGGAACATTCCCTGTTGATGAATTCATTTCTAACATAGAAAAAGAAATTAAAGACAAAGCATAATAATTTAAAATTCTAAAATTCCGCGTGGCGGAGACGTAAAACGTCTCCGCCACGTTTTTTTCTTAACATGACAAAAAATATTTTTACGGGTTTTTGGTTAAATATCAAAATGAAAAGAGGTGTGTGTAATGTGCCCATTAAAAGTTAATTTGCTAACAAATAATTTTTCCGTAAAAACAATGGACTGCAAAATCGGCGGAATGCTACGGCACAGATTTGCAGACGGAAAACAGCTTACAACAACATGGCGCGGTTTAATAGCAGAAGATATGAATGCCAATGTAGGCGGAGCAATTATGACTAACAAAAAAGCTTTTGTTTTTAATGTTGCACCGGAAAGACAAAGCTTATCAAAAATAAAAACAATTATTGAAGAAAAAACAAGCGAGTTAATGCAGGGCGGGAACAAGCTTCTGGGCTTTATTTGCGGAGGTTGGCGTATTGATAAAAATAACGATGTTTCAAAAAGAAGTTTTGATCTTTATAATACTTTAGCAGACAAAATGGATGACTTAAAGATTCCTTTTGGGATGATCTGCGGGAAAGAAATAGGCAATCACTTTGATAATTTCAGGCTTAAAGAAAATAATATTTACATGTGGAGTGATCTTATTGCAAATAGATTTTCAGGTAAAGAACCATTGCCTCGAGAAGATATATTAGAAAACCTTGAAAAAGATTATGAATTTGTAGAATTTTCACCTGAGATACAGTTAATTTCTCCTAAAAAAATAGTTAAACCTGAAGAAGAAACTCACTGTATTACACTTGTATAATGGCAGTTGTAAAAATCTTCAAATTCATCATTTAATATCGCTTGACGGGCTTTTTTTGCAAAATCAATCAGGAATTTAATATTATGAATAGACATTAATGCTTGTCCCGTACCTTCGTTGCACTTGTATAAATGTCTTAAGTAAGCTCTTGAATGATTTTTGCAGCAATAACAATCGCAATTTTCATCAAGCGGACGCGGATCTTCCTGATATTGAGCATTTTTAATCTGCTTTTTACCTTCATAAGTAAAGAAGGATCCGTGTCTTGCATTCCGTGTAGGAAGAACGCAGTCAAACATATCCACTCCGCGCTTAATCCCATCCAGCAAGTCTTCCGGAGTTCCGACACCCATTAAATAACGAGGTTTATTATGCGGAAGCAGAGGAGCGGTAAGCTCAACAAAATGGTTCATTGTCTCTTTATCTTCTCCGACACTCAGACCGCCTATTGCATAACCTACAGCGTCAATTGAAGATACAAAAGCCGCACTTTCACGCCTTAAATCGTCATAAAAAGCTCCCTGACAAATCGGAAAAAGTGCTTGATTGGTAGAAGTTTTAGCTTTTATACATCTTTCCAGCCACCTGTGTGTACGCTCCATTGCCTCTTTAGCTGTTTTATAATCACAAGGATACGGCGCACACCAATCAAATGCCATAATTATATCCGCACCTATTGCCTGTTGAATCTCCATTGAAATTTCGGGACTGATAAAATGTTTTTTTCCGTCTTTCGGATCGCGGAATTCGACCCCTTCTTCGGAAATTTTTCTAAGATGTGCAAGAGAAAACACCTGGAATCCGCCGGAATCTGTCAGAACAGGTTTATCCCAATTCATCCAGCCATGGATTCCGCCGAATTTTTCTATAAGTTTATGCCCCGCTCTTAAATAGAGGTGATACGAATTCCCGAGAATTATTTGTGCTCCGGTTTCGTAAAGATGGTGATTTGTAACCAATTTAACGGTAGAATTGGTTCCGACAGGCATAAAAATAGGTGTTTCTATATCGCCGTGCGGGGTATGTAATACTCCCGCACGCGCACCTGTTTTAGAATCTACATGGACTAAATCATAACTAAAATTGTCAAATACACTAGCCATCGTATCTTTCTTCATTATAAGTAATTAATTCAAGCATAGACTGCCAGTTATCATAAATTTCTTCCGGCTTAAAGTAAAGAGAGATTTCTCTCTGAGCGCTTACCGGCGAATCTGATGCGTGAATAATATTGTATTCCATAACCTGAGCAAAATCAGCGCGGATAGTACCGACATCAGCTTTCATCGGATCAGTAGCGCCGACTATATGGCGAACACTTTCAATAGCTTCATAACCTTCAACAACCATAGCTACAATCGGCCCGCTTGTGATGTAATGGATAAGTCTGTTATAGAAAGGTTTACCTTGATGCTCTTCATAGTGTTTAGCAGCAAGTTCAGGAGTAACCTGCAATAATTTCATACCAACTATCTTAAATCCTTTGTCTTCAAATCTTTCAAGGATTTTTCCGATAAGCCCTCTTTTCACGCCGTCCGGCTTAATAGCGACAAAAGTTCTTTCTTCTGTTTTCATAATCTCTCCTAACTATAATCAATACCCCTATTAGAGCACAAAAGGGGGTAAATATCAACTAGTAGGCTTTAATACCAACTGGTCCGCATGGTGAAAAGGGGGTAAATATCAACTAGTAGACGGGAAGCGTGATTCGTGAGCCGTAAATCGTGAATCGGGAATTGATGATTGAGTAACTAAGTAACTCCCTCTCCTAAGAGGAGAGGGTGTTCTCAATCACTTAGACACGACTCACGAACCAACACCTCATCCTTCCGAAAATTTGCTCTCCTATTAGGAAAGGGATAGTGCTGCATCGGGAATTGTTCACGAAACGATAGCGGGAGGCGAAGCCGGAAGCGTGTTTGAGTGAATAATTCCCGAAGGATTTACAAATAAACACCTCACCCCAGCCCTCTCCTGTTAGGAGAGGGGGCTTCTCAATCACTTAGGCACGACTCACGAACCAACACCTCACCCTTCCGAAAATTCGCTCTCCTGTTAGGAGAGGGTGTTCTCAATCACTTAATCACTAGTCACTAGTCACTAGTCACTAGTCACTAATCATGACTTTTCAAAAACCATCCTTATAAAAATATCATACAAACGGATGAATTTTTATCAAACAATTAAAAATCTCCTTAAATATACCGATATTACTAAAGGAAGGACGGTTAAAAATTGTTTAACACAATGAACACAATACGCCCTAGACCTTATCCTCAAAGGGGCACGGGCAACTATAATGCAGGCAGTGACGGTACTGACAAAGACGGTCATAATCAACAAGGACAAGACCCGAGAGAACAGAACCATCAAGTCGTTGCACGTGGGCGTGCTGAAGATATGCAGCAAGGTCAGCAGGTACAGCAGGCACCGGTGAGACCTGCAGCTTATACTCCTGCCTCAAACCCTTATCCTCAGAGATACCCGGTTCACACACCGCCTCCTATAAGATATAACAACATACCGGTGAGTAATCATCAGATTAATCCACAGCAATATCAAGCAGCTCAGGCCGGATATCATCAGATTCAAGAAGAACAACCGCAGCCGCAACCGGTACA
>CALVCR010000072.1 GCA_944326125.1 Candidatus Gastranaerophilales bacterium
GTTGTAGTATTTCCACCGCCAATACCGTCTTTAATCATTAATAATTCCTCACTAAAACTTCTGTAATCTTTCCTCTGCCGTTACCGTTAGCATTTATTGCACGAGAGGCAAAAACTTTTTTAATTTCATAATTTGAGTACAATTCATTTACAAGTTTTGTATCCGAGTTAGAAAGCATAAACATTACGCCCATAGAATCCAATTTATCGCAAACATCTCTCAATTTAAACTGCATGTCAAGGTCAAAACCGTCTTTGGTGTACGAAGTAAAACTTGAAGTTTCATTCAGCGGCACATAAGGTGGATCAAAGTAAACGAAATCACATTTTTGAACTTTGTTTAAAATTTTTGAAAAATCAGCACAACAAATTTCTGTATTCTTCAATAAATTAGAACAATTAATTAAATTTTCAGCATCAACAATTCTTGGATTCTTGTAGTTCCCAAACGGTACATTAAACTGTCCCTGTGAATTTACACGATACATTCCATTGAAACAGGTTCTGTTTAAATAAATAAATCTGCTGGCTTTTTCAATATCAGATAATTTATTGTATTTTTCAGTCCTATCAAGGTTTCTTATTTTTAGAAAATATTCTTTGGAAACTTTGTGTTTGTTCAAAGCATCAATTAATTCATAAACATCATCCCGAACAACAGTGTATAAATTTATTAATTCCTCATTCATATCAGAGATATAACCGTTTTGCGGCTGTAATTCAAAAAACAACGCACCACCACCTATAAACGGCTCAAAATATCTGTTATAAGTTTCAGGCATGTTTTTGAGAAGTTCCAACATAAGCTGGCGTTTCCCGCCAACCCATTTGACTATGGGATATGTTTCCTCTTTTAATTTCTCAAGTACTACTGCCATTTTAGTTCCATATTTGAAAATTGCTGTTCAAACCTTTTGACTGAAAGGTCTAGATACTCTTGTTCCAAGTCTATACCGATAAACTTTCTTCCTAACTCTAATGCCATTATACCAGTTGTGGAACTTCCTGTGAATGGATCAAGTATTAAATCGCCTTTATTAGTTGATGCAAGGATTATCCGTCTTAACAATTCTAAAGGTTTTTGAGTCGGATGCTTGCCGAAAACTTTTTCAGATGGTTTTGGTGTTCCTATTGCCCATACTGAACGCATTTGTTTTTCTGGTTTTTTGATGAAATCTTCCCCCCAACTGCCATTTTTCATTACTTCATAGTTAAAAGTATGCTTTGAATTATTATCTTTCTTTGCCCACAAAAGCGTTTCATGGCTTGCAGTAAAATACCTGCAAGACATATTTGGTGAAGCATTAGGCTTAAACCAACAAATGTCATTTAAAATTTTAAATCCGGCTGTCTGTAAAGCAAAACCGCAAGCATAGATTGAATGATAAGTCCCTGATATCCAAATTGTACCATTAGGTTTTAACACTCTTTTACAAGCATTGATCCATTTTTGATGGAATTCAAAATCTTCATCTAAACCTTTGCTTTCGTCCCATTTTCCCTTGTTAACAGAAACAACTTTGCCGGATTGACAGGTTATTCCACCATTAGAAAGCATATATGGTGGATCTGCAAAAATCATATCGACAGATTCAGATGTTGCTCTATTTAAAATTTCAATACAATCACCCCGAAATAAGGTTATATTATCTTTCTCATAGACCTTTTGCATAAGTTAATTATAATATAAAAATTATTATAAATCAGCCATTTTTTAGTAGATTTAACACCTTTGAAATCTTATGAGTAAAGTTGCTGAAAAAAATCAAACCATCTGTAACAAGAAATCAAACCATGTGTTCTTTTACAAGAACTCTTGTTAGAGTTCGAGCGGTTTTGCGTACGGACGGCATGAACATTAGTGAGTTAGTACAGACAGTTTGCAGAGTACTAATCCTTTAATAAACTGGAGAAAAAAGTGAGTGTTTTACGTAGAACGGATAGTACAATTATTCCAGACAATCAGCCTGTATAGCAGATTTAAGCAAACCTTGTGTCCTTTTACAACAAGCTGATTAAAAATCACGCATTCATTTTATTTTTAAGTTAAATTACCCCGAAATTTCTTAAAAAATAAACTCAAAAACAATTCCATAAATCTTTTGACCGGAATAATTTGTTATAACATAAAGACCTGAATCACTGTTTAAGGTATTAACAGAAACTGTTTTCATAATAACCCCTTCCATATCAGGTGTTTCATTTTTTATATTCTTAAGGCTATCGGGGACAGCTTGTTTATTAGAGCCGGATGCTTTTTGATTTAAAAAAAGTTCTGTAGTTATTTCACCTTGTTTAAAAGGATCTGTCACATGGGTTATTTTTATAGATTTTACCCCGTCAGGAATACTGAATTTAACAGAATCAAAGGTCCTTTTTTCAATTTTAGTATCATATATTAAAAGGTACTTTGAATCGGGGCAATAATGAATTTCATTCAAGCTAAGAGCTTTTTTTAAATAAGGATAATTCTTATTTATTCTTGCATAAAACTCCGAATTAGGATTTCGGTCTATACAAAACGGCGCCAGAGGATCTATTGATCCTCGTATACATCCCGCAGCAATATTCTGTTCGATTTTTCTTTTATAAAGCCAGCCCGCAAGGCCTAAAACCGCTGCTCCGCCTATTGAGCCAAGAGTTATTGCAGTAACTGCCCCTCCCGATAAGCCACTATCACCGTTATTATTCTCTCCGGATGCTGATGCAGGATTATCATCTATTGCAAACACAAATGTCGGCTGCCCAACATTTGCAGATATATTTGGGGCTGTTACAGCAAGTATAATAAAAATTGCAAACATTTTTTTGAACATACTTAAACTCGTCCTAGCGTGATAATTAAATGCGCTCTATATGTAGTACAAACTGTTGTGTCATGAGCTAAAACCTGAGGTGTAAAGAAATCCGTTTCAACTTTATCATGCGGATTATTAATCGTATAAGAGGAAGGACTGACTGACAAATCTTCATTACTCATAGGATATCTTCTGCAAGTACTACAGCAGCTTTCCATTTTTGCGCTTACTTGAATAGGATCCGAAAGATTGGTGGTTATCCGTACTGAAAATGGTGACAGGTTTAATCGATAACACTTTTCATTAATGAATTCTGTTCCGTGTATTTTTACATTTTGAAGCTCATCATCCTTATCATATTCAGAATTTTCCACAATAATTTTTTCTATATGCAAAACTTCAGGAACATTTGCCTGTAAAACCTGTGTTGCCTGAGTTTCAGCAAATGCAGCCGTACTTGTAAATAAACTCACTATTATCAACAATAATATCTTTTGTTTCATTTTAACCACTCTTTACAAAAACTATATTAGCAATTGATAAAATAAAAATTCTCCAATCAGGTAAAGCTGAAATTAAACTAAATATTCCACCAGACAACCATTTTTTTATTTAACAAAAAACTTTATATATAAACTTGAGGATACAATTAAAATGAAAACAATAATTAATATTATTTTTCTTTTACTTATCATCATATTATCTCCTGATGTAAAAGCTAACATATTTATGAGAGCAGAACTTATCGGGATGCCCGTAATTACCCAGTCTTATATAACTGCAAATGCTAACTTAACATATCCTCAAATAGGTATTTCAAGACTCTTTGTAAGCGCATTAGAGCCCTGCATAACAAATAATGAAAATTCTAATATTAAAATTCCTGTAAGCAATTTGTATTTAATATCTGATAATCAATCCTTCCAACTTAGCAATGTACGGGCACAACTATTTTATATTGACAGCCTTGGGGACATCGATTTTACAAGAACTGCTCAAAAGAATATAACATTAAGAGTTGAAAACATAGGTGAACTCCCCGCAGGAACATATTCTATTCCTCTTAAATTTATTAACAGAACCAGTTTAATCCAAGAATATGAGTGTGATTTTATATTCACTTTTGTTATAGATGAAAAACAAACAATAACATCCTTCAGCGGAGACCCTTGTATTATTTTAAGCGAAGATGATGTCTTTAATAAACAAACTGTAATCAAAAATAAAAATGATATTAGACTTGATTTATTTTCTAATACGAACTGGAATCTATGGCTAGATTCATCAAATATTGGAAATCTTGAAGGTGAATACTCCTTTTTAATAAAAAGCTGCACCGGAAACATATTAAGTTTTGAACAAAATCCTACACAAATTTTACCTAACAAAAGGTATCTGCTTGCAAAAGGCAATTCTACCCTTCAAGGAACAGAGCAGGGAAACACCGTCCCAACCAGTCTTATTATTGAATATTCATTTAAAAGTCCTGACACAGGGAAATACATAAAAGAGGGCGTAAGGCAGAATCCGATTACATACATAGTGGAGAGAGAATAATGAAAAACTTTTATAAAATAATTATGTTCTTTTGTATCTTATCAGGTATTACATGCCAATCACAAGCAGCAGTAAAAGTTTCTCCTACTTTAATAGAATTAAATGCAAACAAAAGTAACGGAAACTACCTCACAACGGCATTTAGCGTTCAAGCTGATAAGAATGAAACTATACGTTATAAACTCTATCCTGAATATTTCACTATAACAGATGCGGGGAAAATGAATGCAATACCGGCCACCGACAGTTCTGATAATCTTATTCCGCATGCCAGATTTGTTCCTAATGAATTTACTCTAAAAAATGGGATACCTCAGATTGTACGGGTTACCTTTACCGATTTAAAGAAGCTGCCGGATGGAGAATCCAGAATGGTAATGTTTATTGAAGATGTTGCAGCAAAAGAAGTTATTCTTCCCAACAAAAATAAAGATGTTAATACAAAACTTATTGTAAAAACAAGACTTGGAATTCCTATTTATGTTGATAAGGGGAAATTTATAAAAGTCGGCACTTTCGACAGTTTAACAGTTGAAAAAAACAATAAAAATATGGTCTATAACATGAAACTTAGCGCCGCCGGAAACAGTAAAGTTCGATATCACGGTAAAGCACAAATTATCAAAGATAAAAACTTAGTACAAGAATTTAATATGAACAGCAATACTATCAGAGCAAACGGTATCTTGGAAGAAACAGGATTAATACCGGAGAACCTTGAAGATGGTAATTATATTCTGAAAGTTATTTTAACCTATAAAAATGAAAAAGGAGAAAATAAAAATCTTATAAAAGAAGTTTCTTTTAATGTCAGTAACTCAATTTAAGGAGAAATTATGAACAAAACAAAACTTTTTACATCAATGCTGGTACTAACAGCAACTTGCGCCTGTGCACAAGCAGAAACTTTTGATACTCAAATATTGCAGGCTACCCTTGCGCCTTATGTTGACATCAAGGCGGAAACTAATATTCAAACTAAAACAATTGATCCCGCCACCGGTAATTTAGACAGCGGCTTTTCTTCAGTATTTACAATCAGAGCAAATGACGAAGCTAATTTATACCTTACAGCAAAAGCTGATACAGCAAATGGTTTTGAAAAAGCATTCTTCAAAAAAGACGGAATTGTTTATGTAATATTAACAAACACAACAAAAAAACCGGCAGTTGCAGCTTTAACAGACATAAAAACTGGTACGGCTATCCCTGCTAACAACGCGAATGCAATTGCTTATCCAGTTTCTAATATAGAAATCAGCGGAGCAACAGATGTTACCCCTCAATATGACGACGGAAAAAGTCAATATGAATTCAAAGTCAACCCCGGAGTAACAACGGCTACAACAACCATATCATCAAATGTAGATTCAACAACATACTCTTTTGATGACAATGCAGGAACTTATGAAGCACATGTAACACTTACAGATACAACAACATAGGATACCTTAATGAAAAATTATCTTATCTTAATTTTACTATTAGTATTTTCGGCACCGGTTTGCTCCGGTGCCGGAATAATGGAAAGCGTTTTGACAACAATTGTACCATCAGCTGCTATAGTTAAAACAGTACCTTCTTCTAAAAATAACAGCATAATAAATCCGGAAAACGGATTTCAAAGTGGTCTTGAAGCAATATTTAATGTCAAAACTAACGGAGATGATAATACATATGATTTTATTTTATCAGGGAAGCTGGATACTCTCGGGGGGCCTAAAAACGCCTATGTAATGAATAATGATAAACTGTACTTGATGCTGGGGAATAAAGATCACCTTCCTGATACAAATGCTGTTTCAGATATAAGCTCCGGAACCCCCGTTAAAAATCCTAACATAATAGCATATCCAATAATTAACACATCACTGTATGAGATTAAATCATCAAATTATAAAGGAGAATTATGCTGCAGAGTTTTGAGCGGTGGAAATCAAGATATGAATATTTCTCAGGTGATAAGCAATGCACCAATGAATAATACTTATTCAATAGAAGAAGATATGGCTGGAGTTTATGAAGCAGTAATTACTTTAAATATATACAGGAAACCGTAATGAAATATTTAATACTGCTGGTATTATTATTTTTTAGCAGTTTCTGCCAAGCTTTTCCGCAAACCATATCAACAACCGTAACATCTATTCTGATAAACAATTCGGATTATCATGATATTGAAGTTTTAATGACTTCTGATAACAAAATCTATCTTCCTGTAAAACAAACGGCGAAAATATTTAGTTTACAACTAAATATCAACCATTCACAAAAAGAAGTAACATTCTCTAATTTTGAATGTGAAAATATTACTGTAAATAAAAATGGCATTTTTATTAATGAACAAAAATTAAATAATTCTTTCAAATTTCAAAAAGACGGAATAATAGAAGTTAACGAATTTTATATTGACAAAGAAACGGCAGATAAAATTTTTAATTCCGAATTCACTGTCGATCCCGGCTCCTTATGTGTACAGGTAAAGAACAATTATATTATAAAAGCCGAATCAGATGATGCTAAAGAAAATACAACTGACGAAAAAAATATCCTACACCCTCAAAAAAAGGGAAAATTGTCCTTTGATACATTTGAAATAAATAACTCAATGATGAATGATTCAACCAAACAAGTTTATCTTAATGCAACACAGAATAATGTAATGTTCAATAATAATACAAGAATGAGCCTAAAAGGTAAATTATACGACGGGGACTATTCGTTAAACTTTAATACAAATAATTATACCCAGCAATTTTTTTCATTTGGAGGCTTAAGTTTTTCATATAGAAATAAATTACGGAATAAATATTATTATGAACTGGGACAGGTTTCAGGCTTCAGGGATAACTACAACTCTATAGGAACAATGCTTATCGGAGCACAAATTTCAGATTACAACGAATACGAGAAACAAAATAACCTGACATCCGCAAACTCATTATTAAAAAAAGGTGAATCAAAACATAGGATTTTTGCAGGCATTTCCGGCTTTAACAACCGGCTGTTTAGTTCTAACGGATATATTTATCAAATGAATTCCAAAAAATTTGTAGCAGGAGGAAGCAGACAGTACGGGCTAAATAATGATATGACTCTGGATACAAAAATAATTTATGACAAATTAATACAAAAAAACAATGATGCGATTTTTTTAACAAACCTTTATAATGACTACTCTATACTATCGTCCGGAGTTTACAGAAACCCTAATACAATGGAAGGGATAAGCTTCATTAACACTTTGAATCTTTATAAAAACGAATTTTATAAGCTTAATGCCCATGCCGGAGTTTCCGTAATGAGGGACTTTAATTATGACTCAGCAAACTATAACCCTGGTTATTCATTGTCTTTAGAAAACATCTTTGATTATCATAACTCAACATTCAAACTAAGATTATACCAGCAATCGCCTAATTACTATGTAGCAGGCTCAGATTCAGGTTTTATATGTGACCGGTTAGGAGCTGAAGCTGTTTATAAATACAGCAGAGAGAATTTTAATACGAATCTCCGATATACAAGATATTTTTCCAATTTAGATAACAGGTATTCCGGTGGAATCACGACTTTTGATGAAGCGTATATTAATGCAGGCGCAAACCTTTTTAATTTTGCTAAACTTCGGCTTAACGGAAATTTAAGATACGGAGAAAATAATGTAGGCCACAATCTTAACTATTACTATAATTTAAATACAAGTAAAAATATAAGCTCAAAGTTATCAATGGAAGCCGGACTTATGGGGAATGCTTATAACACCGAATATAATAAATCACAAGAATACTATTCCAATGGATTTAAAAGTACTTATAATACGATATACTTAAATACAAACTATAGACTGCCCAAAAACAAAGGTGCTTTAACTCTCGGACACGATACCGTAAGCTACGAAACAGGCGGAGCTAAAAATAATTATAATATGATAAAAGTTAACTATCGTTTTCCTGAATTTAAAAGAATTATTCTCGCACTCGGAATAGGGTATAAATATCAGGGTCTTGACGGAGGATGTACCTATAGTGCTGCTATAGGATATAGAACTAAAACAGGTATGATAGTAAGTCTTAATTATCAATATAATACTGCTATGGGATATGTATTTAACAACATGTATATACCTGCGAATTCAAGACATTCAATTAATTTTACTTTCAATGATACTTTTGCATTTTCAGGCAACGGCCTGCAATCTATTGGTACAAGTTCACCTGATGAAGGGTTTGTAGAAATAGGAGCATATATAGACAAGAACCATAACGGGGTATTTGATAAAGAGGACATAAAAATATCAGGAGTTCCTATATCCGTTGCTTGGAAAAATCAGGCAATAAAAACAAAAAGAAACGGTTTCTGTCCGCTTCAAAGTGTCGAAAAAGGATTTTATGAAATCAAACTTGATAGTGACAATCTTCATGCAAACCTTTCTCCGGAAACTGATTTAAAAAAATTTATTTATGTGGAACCGATGAAAACAACCCGCGTCGAATTCCCTCTAAAAAGCACTGTTGGTAATATTTCAGGCAAATTAAACATTAAAGATGAATTTGACAGAAAAATGATTATTACAGATTTTATTGTAAGCCTTTATGATTTGGAGGGAAATGAAATTGCATATTCTACCGTTGATCAATTTGGGAATTATTACTTCTCCGGTATCGCGCCCGGGAAATACAAAATATCCCTTGACCACAATTTTATAAATGATTATAACTTAATCCCCGATATCGAAAAAGGAGAAATAACTATTGATATTCCTTACATTTATAAAGAATTTGTAGAGCTGAAAAATCAGGATCTGGTGTATATGTGCTACTAAATATAAGTTTGCAAAAGCCTGCTCATTGATTTATAATAAACTAATAAGAACAGGGAGACTATTATGGATGAATTGCTAGAAACGTTAAAGAAATATAAGTTTGATAAGCAGCTTAAGAGACTTAATAAGAAGTTAAAAAGCAAAACTGTAGTAATTTACGGAACAGGATTGTTTTTTCAAAAGATCAAAGAAAACTATGATTTATCCGGTCTTAATATTATAGGAGTTTCAGACAGAAAATATACAAAAGAAGAAGAGGGAAAAGAATCTTTTGGATATAAAATAGTTCCTCTTGATAAAATTATTGACTACAAGCCGGACTACGTTTTAATATCCACTCTAAGATTTTTGGGCATAATGGATGATTTCAATAATAACGTATTCAAAGGTACTAAAATTAAAGTGTTGCCGCTTGTAGATAAACCATTTTTAACATTATTGAAAGAGATTTTTGAATAATATGAATATTGCAATAATTTTTGCGGGCGGAAGAGGTCAAAGACTTAACGGCTCTCCGGACTCAGTTCCCAAGCAATTTTTGGAAATAAAAGGAAAACCCATTCTGATACATACACTGCTGAGGTTTCAGGAGCATAAGGAAATTGATAAAATATATATTGCAATTCTTTCCGATTATATGGAATATACGGAGGATTTAGTAGCAAAATATAACCTCGGCAAAGTCAGAAGAATTGTCGCCGGTGGAGAAACGGCACAAGAATCCATATATAATGCTTTAAAAGCTGCAGAGCGAGAGAATCCTAAAGATTCAATAGTACTTATTCACGACGGAGTCAGACCGATTCTTACAAAGAGGGTTATATCTGATAATATCAAGAGCGTAAAAGAAAACGGCACCGCTATAACCGTTGTTCCTTGCTACGAAACCATACTAATAAGCACTGACGGGAAAAAACCGATGGAAGTTCCTCTAAGAAAAGATACCTATGCGGCTCAAGCACCTCAAAGTTTCAGACTGGGAGAAATACTTGAAGCTCACAGAAAAATTAGAGAAATAAACGGCGGATATGATAATATGGTAGATTCCTGCACTATTTATCATACCCTCGGGAAAGAAACCCATCTTGTAAAAGGAAATTTCGGGAATATTAAGATAACAACCCCGCAGGATGTATATATATTAGAAGGCGTTCTAAAATTTCTTGAAGAGAATGAAGTGGATGAAAAAGGGATATAATGTTTGAAACAGCAAATAAAATAAGACAAAAAGACCTGGAAGAATTGGCACAAAACAGAATCTTTGATGAATTTGATTCAAAATCAATTCTGATAACCGGCTCTACCGGTCTTATAGGGAGCGAGCTTGCTCTCGGAATCTTGTGCGCAAACAGGCTGAGAAATCTTAATATAAAAGTCATTGCACTTGTAAGGAATGAAGAAAAGGCAAAAAAGATTTTTGAAAAAGTCTTAGAAAATCCTAATCTTGAAATAATTGTGCAGAACGTGAATCAGCCCCTGACCTATGAAGGAAAGGTTGATTATATAATCCATACAGCCAATACAACATCTTCAACAGATTTTGTGACAAAACCTGTTGAAACAATTATGACAATAATTAACGGCACAAAAAATATGCTTGATTACGCAAAAAAAGTAAGTGCTAAGAGCTTCTTATACTTATCCTCTCTGGAAGTATACGGAACCATATTAAGTGAAACACCGTTAAAAGAGTCTGAATACGGCAAGTTAGAGATTCTGAGTTCAAGAAACAGCTACTCTGAAGGGAAACGTCTTGCGGAGAATCTTTGTATCTCGTATTCATGCGAATATGGCTTAAACACTAAGATTGCAAGACTTGCTCAAACCTTCGGAGCCGGAGTTACAAAAGATGACAACAGAGTATTTGCCCAGTTTGCAAAATCTGTCATTAATAAAACTAATATTGTTTTACATACAAAAGGGGAAACCGTACGAAATTACTGCTATATTACAGATGCTGTCAGCGCTCTTCTTACAATTTTACTTAAAGGAAAAGATCAGGTTGCATATAATGTTGCTAACCCGAATACGGCAATTTCTATAAAAGACATGGCTGGAATTGCAGCAGAAAAAGGGGAAGTTGAAGTAAAATATGAAATCGACAACAAGGAAAGAGGTTACAATCCGGTTGTAAAGATTATCCTTGATACTGCCGAGCTGGAAAAACTTGGATGGAGTGCAAGGGTAAATTTAGATGAAATGTTTGAACGTCTGATATTGTCAATGGAAATGACGGAGCAATTATAAAATGTTAAAATTTACAGCCTTACTTTTTATAATACACAGTAAAAAGAATTTCTTTAAATATATGCCTTTTAAATATTTTCCGATAGATAAAAGGAAAATAGTTTTTTCTAACTATGCAGGCATGGGCTATGGCTGTAATCCTAAATATATCGCGCAGTTATTATTAAAAACTCATCCGGAACTAAAATTAATCTGGCTTATTAATCCTAAGAACGGGGATTTTAAATTCCCCAAAGGAATAAAAAAAGTCAATATAAAATCAGTCAGAGCTTTTTATGACTTATGCACCGCAAAAATCTGGGTTGATAACTATCATAAAGTAGAATTAATCAAAAAACATTTAACTAAAAGACCTGAACAATACTATATACAAACCTGGCACGGCTCTCTTGGGATAAAAAAGATTGAAGCAGACGTAAATGCTTTTATTACTATTAAAAGCTGGAAAGAATACGCAATAGAAAATGCGAAAATGCAGGATTATTTATTGTCTAACAGCGAATTTGAAGACGGAGTATATAAATCCGCTTTTTGGAAAGAGGGGAAGATTTTAAGAATAGGGCATGCAAGAAATGACATCTTTTTCAAACAAAACAACGGGCTAAAGCAGAATATTTGTAAGCTATACAATATTGATGAAAATAAAAATATTCTTATATATGTCCCGACTTTCCGGCAGGGCTGCTCTACAAAAATTTACGATTTAGACTACGAAAGATTAAAAAATGCTCTGGAGAAAAAATTCGGCGGCGATTGGGTAATTTTTATAAGAATGCACAGGAATATAAAATCAAAACCTGATCTGCAAGGGAAAGATTATGTTTATGATGTATCTTCCTATGATGATGTTCAGGAACTCCTTGCCTGCGCTAATGCTGCTGTTACGGATTATTCAAGCTGTATTTTTGATTTTGTACTGACAAGGAAGCCCGGATTTATTTATGCGCCGGATATTGAAAAATATAATCACGAAAGAGGGTTTTATTACTCATTATATGAAACTCCGTTTCCTGTGGCACAAAATAATACAGAACTGGCATTGAACATTGAGAATTTTGAAGATAATATATATAAATCAAAAGCAGAAGATTTTTTACGGGAAAAAGGCTGCGTAGATGACGGGAATTCTTCGGCAAGAGCAGTCGAATTAATAGAAAAATTAATAGCAGACAAAAGCAGAGAGTGATAAATAATATGAAATTTACGATACTATCATTTTTAGTAACATTAAAGAAACGTTATTTTGAAATACTTAGTAAAAATAATACGCTTTATGAAATTTTTGTACTCAATGTTAGACGCAAAAAACGAGATAAAAAAAGAAACACCGAATTACGAAGTGTACTGCAGTCTCTTATGCAGCAAGAACCCTTTCCGCTGCCTACCGCAATAGAAATAGAGACCCTGAACCGCTGTAACGGAGATTGCGATTTTTGTCCGGTAAATAAGCATCTTGACAAACGAGAGTACAAGGTTATGGATGACGAACTTTTTTATTCCATAATCAGACAACTTAAAGAACTTGGCTACAGCGGATACATATCAGCCTACTCTAACAATGAACCGCTTCTTGATAAAAGAATCTATGGTTTTGTAAAGCATATAAAAGAAGAACTGCCTGATGCGAAGAATTTTTTATTTACTAACGGTATTCTTTTAAATCTGGAAAAGTTTAAAGAGCTTATTGAACATTTAGACTATATGGTTATTGACAACTACTATGAGGGAGAAAAACACTTATATCCGCGAATAAAAGAAATTGCGGAATACTGCCTTAAAAACGAAGAGCTCAAGAAGAAAGTAAAAATACAACTCATAGATAAGCATATGCTTAGAAATAACAGAGCCGGAAATGCTAAGAACAGAAAACATATTTACAGAATAAAGAGTTCCTGTCTCTGGCCTTTTTCACAGATTGTAATCCGTCCTACAGGGCAGCTTTCATTATGTTGTAATGATGCTCTTGGTCAAATGACAATGGGTGATTTAACAAAGGAAAAACTTATTGATATCTGGAGAGGCGAAAAATATAAAACTCTCAGACAATCACTCCTAAACGGGAGAAAAGATGTAAAATTATGCTATAATTGTGATAGTTTTGGTTTGGATAAAAGAGATACCGTTCTTGCAATGTACAATATCGGGAAAAACTGGAAAGAAATAGAAGATTTAATTGGAGAGGGAAATAATGCTTAAGGAAGATAAATACACAAAACTATTTAAAAATCTTGCAAAGAATTCAAAAATTTGCATATACGGTTCAAACAAAACCGCAGAACAGTTATTTGATAAACTTAAGGAACTGAGATCTGACATAGAAGTCAAATTTTTTATAGATTCTAAAAATTCCGGAGAGTTGAAAGGCTTGCCTGTTTATCTCGCTCAGGATTTAGATGCGCATCTAAACGAATTTGATACTGTTCTGGTAGCATCTTACGCACACAGATTTTATATGGAATTCATCCTTAAGGCATTTGGTATAAAAAATATTGTTCTAATTACAAAAGATTTTCTCCCGAAAGAAGATATCAAAAAGAATAAATGGAATGTGGAGAAATCGGCTAAAATATTTAAGACTCTTGCCGAAAGAAATTTGTATAGATTCCTTGCAAAAGCACGAGATAATAAGAAAAAATACGAACCGGAAATTGAAAAATATTACAATAAAAAATATCCGAACAGAATTGATCTTTACCCGTTTGAACATTATTTTGAATTTATAAATAAAGATGCCATTAAAACTGCTATTGACGGCGGAGCCTGCAACGGGATACATTCATTAATAACATTACAAATGCTCCCGAATTGCAAAAAGGTATATGCTTTTGAGCCTTGCTACAATTCATTCAAAAATGATTTATTGGATAAATTAATACAAAGACATCCTGAAATTGAAATTATACAAAAAGCTTTATGGAAAGAAGACACACAGCTTTCATTCAGAGAAGAATTCAGTTTTAAAGCAGCTTCTGCCGTCGTTGAAAAGAAACCTAATATTAAACGTCCGGCTCAAATAATAACGGTTGACGCTGTTTCTATAGACAGCTTTGTTGAACAAAATCATATTGAGAAAATTGACTTTATAAAAATGGATCTGGAAAATGCAGAGCAGGAGGCTTTAGAGGGAGCTAAAAACACTCTTCTTAAGCACAGACCTCAGCTTGCCATTTCTATCTACCACTCAGCAGCACAGTTTTATGAAATTCCTGTATATTTGAAAGAACTCCTGCCTGATTATGAATTCAGGCTCGGACACTATAGAGAAACTATTTGTGAAACGGTTCTTTACGCTATTCCAAAGGAGCTGATAAAATAAATGAAACTCAAGTATTCTATACCATTATTGATTTGGAAAAACAAATTTATTCGTACTATTTTATATCAGATTGCTCAAAAATTAAAAAGAGTGAACAGTAACAACAGAATTGTTGTAATTAAATTAGATGGTACCGTAATTAAAAATCCAAAAATAAAGGGACTTAAGGTTAAATTTTTAGGGGAAAACAATTATATAGAGATAAAAGAGCCTTATAGAATAGCAAAAATGGATGTTATATGCAGAGGCAGCAATAATGTTGTAAAAATAGGCCGATCATCCGGAATCCGTACAGTCGGAATATTTCTCGGAGATAATACTAAATTTATATGCGGAGAAAATTTTACTGTACAAGAAGCCTTTTTTATAATGCACTATACAAACAACACTGAAATAAAAATCGGCTCCGGCTGTATGATGAGTTACGGAGTTATGCTAAGAACCACAGATTCACATACTATATATGATCTGGACTCATATGAACTATTAAATCCTTCAAAAAGTATTGAAATTGGAAATCATGTCTGGATAGCACATCGAGCTCTGCTGCTAAAAGGCAGTAAAATTCCGGATAACTGTACAGTCGCAGCAGGATCCATTGTTACAAAAGAATTTAATGACACTAACTGCATACTGGCAGGAATTCCTGCTAAAGTCGTCAAAAGAAATGTAAATTGGAACAAATGCTTCCCTGAAGATTGGGATACAAAGAAAATATACATAAAGGATTTGATTTAATAGATGACAGAAACTCTTAATAAAAATACATGGACAGAGCATTTACAGTATAAACACTCTTTTTTTACACGATTAGAATACCTCTTTTCGTGTCTTGATTTAAGTAAAATAAATTCAATAACGGATTTAGGATGCGGTAACCAATGGGCAAGCAAATTAATTCCGGAGAACATAAAATATATTCCGGTTGATGTATACAAACATTGCCCGACTACTATAACGGTAGATTTTAATAAAGGGGAATTCTACAAAGAACAGGCTGACCTCGCTTTATGCAGCGGAATTATTGAATATATTTATGATGTCGAATCTTTTATAAAAGATATTGCATCCTGTATGAACTATGTCGTATGTTCTTACCATTTTAAAGAAATAACAGTAAAGCGTTCGGTAATATGGGTTAACAATATGACCGTGGATGAACTTGTTAAAATATTTGAGGATAACGGCTTCGTTTTAGAAGTTCCCATTGTACATACAGACTACCACGACGGAGAATCCTATTGCTTTTTCAAAAAACAGAATTTCCCTAATATAACTAAAGCAGAGGTTTTTAATTAAATTATGAAAAATATTGTATCACTTTATGTTGAAGAACCGTCATTACTGGGGGATAAAGCCATCAGTGATACTTTTGATTTTTTATTGCACAGAATCACCGAAGAAATTCAAGAACCTTCTTCAATTAAGATAGGGAATATGATCCCGCCGTCAGTCCATTACAAAGAGCTTAAACAATTTCAGCGAACATTAAGAAAAGTTTTGGACATATTGTACTATAAATCAATACTATCCCAAAAACTAATCGAAAATTTGTTTTTTCTGACCTCAATTTATTTTTGGGTAAAATATACCAAAACCAATCCTGAAATTCAGGAGTATTACAATAATATGCTCAAAGATGCGGATGTTGTAATTTTTGCAGGCGGCGGAATTTTTCAACATTCATATATGCAGCTATGGCGAGGAATTTATCCAGTTATTGAATATTGCAAAAAACATAAAATTCCGGTTTATTTTAATGCTATAGGTATCGAAAAGCCATCCGTATTTATTGAGCATCTTTTATATAAGTATTTATTGAATCAAAAATGTGTTAAAGCTGTTACTACAAGAGATGATATAAACTATCTAAAAGAGTTGGTGCACAATAAAAAGATGTGTAAGCAAATTCTTGATCCCGCGTTATGGTCTCAAGAATGCTATAACGTAAAAAAGGATAATTCAGACCTAATAGGAATCGGTATTATCCGTCCCAAGATTTTTTCGGACAGCGAACTGATGTTTAGCTGCAAGGATGCTGAAAATATGCAGTTAAATATAATCAAAGAGATTGACAGACGGGGATACAAGTGGGAATTATTCTGCAACGGAAGCGATGTGGATTATGAATTCGGATTAAAACTCCTAAAGACTTTGAATAAACCTGCTAATTTAATTGCACCAAAACCAACCGGTGCGGATCAGCTTGTTAACAGAATAAAAACTTACAAAGCCGTTGCAGCCTCGAGATTACACGCAAATATAATAGCTACATCACTCGGAATTCCTACTGTCGGAATAGTATGGAATAAGAAACTTACCAGATTCTCGGAATTTATTCAAACAGCCTCTACATTCATCACACCCGATAAATTTAATGACAGCATTTATATTGTTAATCAGCTTGAAATCGCAATGAAGCAAGGTCTAAACCAGAACAGAATTAATTTTCTTAAAGAAGACTCTTACAATACAATGAAAAGCATTTTAACAAAAATGCTAACTACAAACTAACTGAAAGGAAAAGCATATGCATAATTGTTTTAAGGAGATAAAAGAGAACGCTAAAATCTGTATATGGGGTTCCAGCCGAATTGCGGAAAGAATATATGAAGAACTCAAAAAACTAAGACCTGATACCGAGGTAAAATTCTTCATTGATTCATCCGTAACAGGAACTTTAAAGGGGCTGCCTCTTTATAAACCAAAACAATTATCAGAACATTTGAATGAAATTGATACTGGAATACCGGCGTCATATTCTGCAAGATATTATCTCGGAACACTTATGAAAGGTTTCGGACTTAAAAATGTTATTATTCCAAATAAAAAAGATTTCGATGAATTTTGTCAAAAAGAAAAACCCAAATGGGATATTAATAAAACCGCAAAGGTCTTTAAAACCTCTAAAGACAGAAATCTCTTTAAATTTTTGGCAAAAGCCCGAACCAATAGTATGAAATACGAACCTGAAATAAATGCATACTACAATAAACATTACCCTGAAAGATATAACGGGAAAGTTGCGCTAGAACATTACTTTGAGTTCATTAACAAAAACGCGATAAAAACAGCGATAGACGGAGGGGGGCTTGACGGATTTACTGCGCTGACTTTTATTCAAAATTTTCCTAATATTGAAAAGGTTTATATGTTTGAACCTTGCTACGATAACTTTAAAGACAACATCATAGATTTAATTATTAAAGACGAAAAGCGTATTGAAATTATAAAAAAAGGGTTATGGAAAGAAGAAACCACACTTGAGTTTAGAGAAGAAACACAGGCCAAGGGCGGTTCTGCAATAGTTGAAACAAAACCCGATACCCATCGTCCGCACAAAATAATTAAAATAGAAACGGTTAATATAGATAACTTTGCTGCTGAGCGCGGACTAAAAATAGATTATATAAAGCTGGATGTTGAAAATGCCGAAATCAATGTACTAAAAGGAGCAAAAAGAACCCTTATTGAACAAAGACCGCAGCTGGCTATTTCCATCTACCATTCAGACGAACATTTTTATACTATCCCGCTAATGCTTCAAGAATGGCTTACCGACTATGAATTCAGACTGGGACATTATCTCGGGTGCAATTTGGATACCGTATTATACGCAATACCAAAAGAACTTGCTAAATCTTAGATCGCAAAAATTCAACAATTGAACTTGAAACACTTTTTACAGGAAGATAAAATAAATTATTTTTTATTTTTCTTCTTACGTTTTCAAGATAGTCATCTTTTTTCAGCAGTACATTTTCGAGTAATTTAGGAAGCTCATCCGGTTTATTTACCTTATAGAACCCTTTTTCAAGCTGTTTTCCGAATTTATCAAACGGAGCGCGGCTTTTCTTGTCCAAAAGAACAATGGGTTTTCCTGTCGGAAAATATTCCGCAAAGAATGATGAACAGTCTGTTACCAAGACGTCCGAAGTTTTAAAAATATCAAAATAATTTCCTTCCGTATAAACACTCGCGTTTGGAAGATTATTCCACTCTTCCATATACGCATCGTACTCCTCTTCCGTCATAAATCGCTGAGAAGCGCATGCACTTCTCAGAGCCGGATGAGGTTTGACAACAAAAGAATACTCTTTGTGATTTTTTGCATAATCAAATAAAAATCTATAATACTCTTCAAACGTACTCATACAAAGCCCAGTATTATTTATTGAATGGTGAGGCGCCCAGATAATACGATTTTTCCCGCCTTTCCACAGGTCTTCAAATTCTTGTTTTACAGGCATATGGTAATAATCAAGTTTCGGGGTTCCGGTAGCGAGCAAATTGTCTTTATGCCTCATTCCCGCAGCCTTTTCATAAAACTTGTTATGATATTTACTCTCTGAAAAAAACGTCCAAAGATTTGAATAAACCCGTCTTACAGCATCCGAGCCCCAATTTTTTTCGCTCAATGTCGTATATCCGTACGGTATCATTATTGTAAGCGCGTATTTTGAAAGATTTACAGGATGATTTTCCCCCTCAAGATACCAGGGCTGCTGGTAAAAAACTATATCCGGAGCAAATGTTTTTAAATCAATTTTTGTTTGTCTCGCGTAATCATACCCGTCAACAGACTCTACACCCTGTTTTGTAAAAAATTCTTTATTCTTTTCCTGTGTAAAGTCCACTCTGTTTTTTGAAATAATCGGATATAAAACAACCGGCAGAACTTCAAACAGGGGCTCTTTTTTCAGCAGCTCATATACAAACTGATAACCCCACTTTTGATTTTCTTCACAGACAAAAACCACACGGAGAGGTTCACCTGATTTAACCTTCTTCTTTACCCTCTGCAAGACTTTTTCATAATTAATTTTCGTCTGCAATTCTTCCTCAGAACAAAATGTGCAGTATTTTATACTTCTACACAGATTTTTCGTCACTTTAAAATACTCCAAAACAAGCCCTAATCTGAAGAAAAGATTCTGCTGAGGCTTATAAAGAGGTAAAATGAGTGATTTTACAAGATTATTTTTCTGCAAATATTCTTTTATAAAATCCGGATTCGGGGAGGAAATAATCACACAGTCTGCTCCGGTATGTCTCAATTCAGAAGGCTTAATACACCTGTAGCCTTTATAATTTGACTCACAACTTTGTTCATACCTTATATCAGAAACTCCAACTACAGAAAAATATTCAGATAAATTATATAAGTCGCTTAAAGCATCAAAATAAATACCGTTACAATAGAAAACTACTTTTTTATTTTTTAGCTTACTTTTAAGACTATTTAGATGTTTCTTAAATTTTTCCGATTTAAAAAAATCCTGCCAATATGAATATTCGCTGCTCATCGTTATGAAGTTTAGCACAAATGAAGCTTTTTATCCATAAAAATACTCTTAACAAGGAATACTTACTTTACATTTTTCCAGAGATTGGAAAAAGAAATCTCCGGCAAGTCCGTGTTTCAAAATAACTTCTTTTGCTTCTTCAATAGAATACCATTTAGCGTAATCTACTTCCGAATTACAGTTTAATTCTTCATTTTTTACAGTGACTATAAAGTTACAAATCAAACTGTTAGAAAGTTCAAAGTAACGGCTTGCATTAAATGTAAACGATTCAACATCCAACCCGACTTCTTCCTTAATTTCACGAACCAGAGCATGTTCCAGAGTCTCTCCCGGAGTAACATATCCTGCGACCAAAACATTGTAATCCCGCCCGTATTGTTTAATCAGAAGAGTCTTGGAATAATCTTTATTATAAATTACGCAGCTTATTGCCGTATAAGAAAACGGAAATCTGAATTCATCACAAGACGGACAATAAGGTACAAAGCCCTCACTGACACCACAGTTAAAATTCTCTTTAAGTATTAACCTTGCTCCGCATTTATTACAATAGTCCATAGAATCTCCTCAACCATATTTTAGCACAAAACATATTGAGAACGGTTAAGTTGATTCTTACTTACTTTATATCTTCTAAATTTTCTGGGTTTATTGATACATCACATAGTTGAAGGTAATTTTCCATAAAATCTTTTTTAGGATATTTAATATAAGCATCGCTGTTATGCGGATTACTTAAATAAACAAACTTATTATCTGATTTTACAAGATAATACGCGTGCGAAGTAATTACAGAATCATCCTCATTTTGGAAATTAACAGTCAAAACAGTCTGCGAGTCTTGAGCCTTCGCTAAAAGACTTTCGACCATATCTTGACCGGTTTCCTCATTTTTGTAAACAGTATATTCACAAGCATCACCAAACATATACTTTAGGGCAGCATGAAGATCTCCGCCGGATGTAAAATTCGGAGCTGAAAGTCTTGCCTTCGGTTCCGGCTTAGCCACAGTCTCTGACTGTGAATTTTGAATATAGTTATAAACCTTGCCGGACATAAACCCTCTGCTGATATCGACTATAGAAGGTTTTTCAGGCATTACAGGGGTTGAAACTTCCAGATATTTTTTCATATCATTTATCATTTTCTCTTTGTCATCAGCATATTTAAGCTTACTTGCAAAGATAAAAGAGTTTTTATTCTCTGATACAGAATTATTATAATAGTTAAAGAACTTAGTCCAATCCTCATCCGATATATCCGAATTCAATAGCTCTACAGGAGGTTTTTCAGGCATTACAGGAGTTGAAGCATTCACATATTCCTCTATGGTTTTTGAAACAGCTTCATTCCTTGCCTTTAGATCCATATTATAGCTTTCAAAAGCAGCTTCCATAGCAACCGCATCCGGATCAGTACTGCCGGATTTTCTCATCATCAACTGAGATCTTGAAAACGTATACACATAAGGTTTTCCATTCTCATCCTCAGTACCATGAAGAGTAACTGTAACATTATAATTATCATCAACTTCAAGAACTAAGTCTAATAAGCCTTTGTCAGAAAGAGCCTTAGATGGTGATAAAACCCAGCAGGAACCTAAACTTCCCTGCTCATTGCTTATCTTACCGTCTGCAATACCCAGTATCTCATTAAATTCATTACGGACAGAAGATTCAAAAGATTGAGCATTCTTAATTTCATCATTTGAAATCCGGCTGTCACCATCAAGATCCGATCTCTTAAGGATATTTAATTTATCCATAATTTTAAGAACCAGATCTGTTCCGGATACTCCATTTTTTATTCCCAGAAAAGCCCCAATAAACTTTGTAATGGAATCAGAACCGTTAGAGGACTTCACATAATCAGAAACTTCATTTATACTGATCGAACCGTCTTGATTAGTATCTAAAATTTTTCCCGCGCGGCTTTTGCTAAAAAGCTCATCAAAAATACTTCCGGATTTTTTTTGTTCCGGAGTATTTGCAGACGATGACTGTGTATTCATATTTGCAGGGTTTTTATCGGACGGTCCGTTTACAAACATAATTACTCCTTGAATATACATACTGAATAACGGCATTCAGGAGAAAAAACTTTAAAACTTTTTATACAAATGTAACAAATATTTACAAATCTTCCGTAAGAGAAAAGTCTTCGTCGTTAATTTCCCGTAAGAAATTTGTCCAACTGTTGTAATATTCAGCAAGAGCCTGAGAATAACCTATAATAATAGATTTATAAGACTGTTTCATTACAATCAGAGCTGTTATATCGGATTTTCCGGCTTCATAACTATCTTTTGAAGTTTCTATCAACGCCTCAGAGTCAGTAATAATCTTTTTTTCATAATGATTCAAATTATCCGCTGCAGTCAAAAATCTTTCATATGCAGCTGAAACATCTTTAACAGCTTTATTTTTAACAGAATTATATTTTAACTCTGCCTGCTGCAGCTTAAGTGCCGCATTTTGAATTTCTGGTGAATAGTTGTAAAACAAAGGTATATTAACTAAACTTGCGCCTGCGTAAGCCCCGTTATTAAAATTCCCGCTGTCAGTATAAGAGCCCAGCTGATATGCATAGCCGCCGGAAATTTGGATATCCGGAATTCTTTGTCTTGAAACAACGGTCAAATTTTTCTCTGCGACATCAATTTCCTGTTTTGATATTTGAATATCAAATCTGTTGTTTATTGCTTTTGGAATAATCAATGATAGTTCCGGAAAATCATAGTCCGGAGGCGGTGTCATCATCTCTTCAAAATTATTTTCTTCCGTAAACAGTTTATCCTGACTGTCATACAATATGTCATTCGGATTATTTATAACTTTATTAAACTCTGCCTGAGCCTTTTTAACACTCACTCTCGCGGAGTTTACCTGAGTAATCATTTGATTCAGAGCAATTTCTGCCTGCATAACATCTATATCAGGTGCAGTGTGCAGCTTTACTCTGCTTTTTGCAATATCTAAAAGTTCTTCTTGCAATTCTTTTTGCTGTTCCAGCGTATACAAGATTGATTTTGAGGCTACAAGATTAATATAAGCTTCTCTTACATCCATCTTTAAATCAAAAATTGTATAATCTATATTTTTCTCAACGAGTTTGAGGTTTGATTCCGCTAGATTCTTTCTTGCTCTGCGTTTTGCAATTTCAATATTTTCACTAACCCCCAGCTGCTTTGGTTCATTGCGGCCAGCCGCACCCATAAAGTAAAAAGCATCAAAGGACGGATTTTGAAGCCGTTTAGCTGTTTTAATATTATTTTTTGCAATATTTCGTTCTAATTTTGCGGCCTGCAAGTCTATATTATTTTCTAAGGCAGCTTCAATTGCTTCATCCAGATAAACTTTCTTTACCACAGGTTCCGCCATTATCAAAGGCTGAATACAAATTGACAAAATAAGAATCCAAACAAATCTCTTCATAATAATGATTATAGCAGAAAATTATTTATCCCATCTGTGTTCGTAAGCTTCTACAGCTCTAGCTGCTTCCTCTTCCGTATAGTTATACTTTGAAAGGCTTATTATAATCCTGCCTCTGGACTCTTCAAAAAGTTTTTGTTTAATCTTATAGGGATAAGTTTCATTCCCCTGCATATGACCGTTATGAATTTCTCTTATAATATCGTCAATATACATCTGCATATATTGGGGAATTTTCGGATAGCGTTTTATATAATCAGGAAGAGGCATATTTTCTCTGTAACGATTTCCGCTGGCTGATGTTAAAAGAAAATTTCCTATAGTATTCAACCCGCCTTTAGATGCCGGAACTACGTGTTCAATTGATGCTGTCGAAGCTATAAATATACGGCGAATAATTTCTGTCTGGCTGCGTTTTGAATACTTTACGACAAACGCATTTCTGCTGCTCTCGGAAGTCGGAAGAAATAGTGCTTTGTTTTTTATATCATTAAGAATTTCCCGTTCATTTTCGTGAGGAATAATCTCTTCTAAGGAACTTAAGAAAGTTTTACGTTTAAAAGTATCTTTAGATGAACTTGATAGAATTATTTGACGGCATCTTGTGGTTTTAGCTCTGATTTTAAGAGCAGTTTGAGGTGAGAGTTTCCTTGTAAGCCTGTCCACATCATCAAGAACTTCCATTTCTTCTAACTTTAGCCTTGTAAGACAGTTTGTCTTTATCATCTGCAGACAATTTTGCAGATTATCATCCGGATTTATTTGCACAAAATCCTTAAAAATAGAAAACATCGCTTTTTCTACGGGAAGCATATTTTCCTGATAATTAGATAAAAGTTCTACCCCGTCTTTTGCAGTCTTACAGCGTGCCAGCTGTTTTTCAAAACCTTTAATATTTTCACTCGGAATAATTTTTATTCCGCGGTAGGGGCAAGTAATCCCTTTAAGTTTTCGAAGCGGCTTGCCAGCGGACGTTTTTCCTTCAAAAGGGATGTCATAATAGTATTTTAAATAGTTTTGCGGGGTAATGTGTTTTAATTTCTTTTTCGGCATATATTTGCCTCAAACTTCCAGTTACTACCCTCATGATATCAGATGATTACCTCACCCGCAACATTCTTTAGAATAGCTTACTTTAAATACCGGCCTGTTACACTTGCAGAGCAGTGAACTATCTCATCAGGAGTACCTGAAAAAACTATTTTCCCGCCGTCTTCTCCGCCGCCGGGGCCCATATCTATAATATAATCCGCATTTTTTATAACATCTAAATCATGTTCAATAACAACAACTGTCGCATTGTTGTCAATAAGGCTTTGGAATACTCCGAGCAGAGACCTGACATCAAGAGGATGCAGCCCTATTGTCGGTTCATCAAAGACAAAAACTGTATCTTCCTGCCTGCGTCCCATTTCGGAAGCTAATTTCAATCGCTGCGCTTCACCTCCTGAAAGACTAGGAGTTGCTTCACCAAGCGTTAGATAGCCTAACCCTAAATCTTTAAGTACCTGAAGCCGATTTCTTACAACATTCAAATCATTACAGGCAACGAGAGCATGATTAATATCCATTCCCATAATTTCCGGCAAAGAATACGATATATTGTTTTTTGAAGTATATTTAAATTTTTCCGCATTTTTGGAATACCGTGTTCCCCTGCAGTCAGGACAAGGAATATCCACATCAGGCAAGAACTGTACATCAAGGCTTATACTTCCTGTGCCGTCACAGGTCGGACAGCGGAGCGAACCCGTATTATATGAAAAATCTCCTGCCTTATAACCCGCATTTTTAGATTCCGGAAGCTTGGCAAACACTTTTCGAAGTTCATCATGTACATTGGCATAAGTTGCAACTGTAGAGCGTATATTTATCCCGATTGGAGTAGCATCAATTAGTTTAACCTGTTTAATACCTTCCGCATCAATATTTACAACATGTTCAGGTAGTTTTTTAGCATTGGTGGAATTTTCAAGGGCAGGAATCAAACTTTCGAGAACAAGAGTAGTCTTCCCGGAGCCGGACACACCTGTAATAACAGTCAATCTGCCCTTTGGAATTTTAACATTCAAAGGTTTAACAGTATGAATCTGCGAAGTCTCAAGTATAATTTCTCCGTGCTCAAACAGTTTTGATTTTTCACATCTTTGTCTGATATTAGAACCGGCTTCTCCGCTCAAAAACGGCCCGATCTTAGATTTTGGGTTCTTTACAATCTCAGAGATTATTCCTTGTGTAATAACTTCGCCGCCGTCAGCTCCTGATTCCGGTCCAAGTTCTATAATCCAATCGGATTCGGAAAGAATTTGAGTATCATGATCTACCAGAACAACAGAATTTCCGTCTGATACAAGATCGTGCATTACCGCATTTAAACCTTTAATATTTGCCGGATGTAAGCCTATTGACGGCTCATCCAGGACATAAAGAACACCTGTTGTACGGTTTCTGACCGAGCGCGCAAGCTGCATTCTCTGTCTTTCTCCGGTTGAAAGAGTTGCTCCCGCGCGATCCAGAGAAAGATAACCTAAGCCCAAATCCATTAAACGTCTAGCTGTTGTCTGAAAGGACTCGCAAATAGATTCCGCCATCGGTCTCATTTCTTCAGGCAACGAAGCAGGAACACCGTCCACCCACTTTATAAGCTCTGCCAGAGTCATTTTACAAGCCTCATCCAGAGAAATCCCGCGGAGTTTTGGAGCTCTTGCAGCATCAGATAATCTTGTGCCAGCGCATGAGGGACAGATATCTTCTTTCAAGAATTTTTCAACACGCTTCATGCCGGACTCATCCTTAACTTTTTTGAGCGCATTTTCTACGGTGTAAACCGCATTATAATACGTAAAATCAATTTCTCCCGCCTGATTTGAATTCTTTGCCTTATAAAAAATATGTTTTTTAACTGCAGGGCCATGGAATACAATATCTCTTTCTTCTTTAGTAAGTTCTCTAAAAGGAATATGAGTTCTTACTCCCATTTCGCGGCAAACATCCGTCATAAGCGACCACATCAGAGAATTCCAGGGTGCAACAGCGCCTTCGTCAATCGTAAGAGATTCATCAGGCACCAGAGTTGACTCGTCAACGGTTCTTATTGTTCCAACCCCGCCGCATTTTTCACAAGCGCCCTGACTGTTAAATGCCAGCTCTTCCGCGCCGGGAGCATAGAAATGAACTCCGCATACCGGACAAACAAGCTCTTTTTCCGCCGCCACAGCCAAAGTCGGTTCAAGATAATGCCCGTTAGGACAGCGATGATGTGCAAGGCGCGAGTACATAAGTCTTAAGCTGTTCAACAGTTCCGTACCAGTCCCAAAGGTGCTTCTTATCCCCGGAACTCCGGGTCTCTGGTGAAGCGCAAGAGATGCGGGAACATAAAGTATTTCATCAACCTGAGCTTTTGCCGCCTGTGTCATTCTGCGCCTTGTATAAGTTGATAGTGCTTCCAGATATCGTCTTGAACCTTCCGCATATAAAACACCCAATGCAAGAGAAGATTTTCCGGAGCCGGAAACACCTGCTATTCCGACTATTTTATTTAGAGGAATATCAACATCTATATTTTTCAGGTTATGAACCTTTGCCCCCCGAACAAGTATTTTATCAGGTTGACAATCATTTTTATCTTGCATATAAATATCCTAGTACATCTTTATCACGGAGAAATTATAACATATAAATATTTACCTATTAAAACCAAATTAAATTAGCAAAAATAAATTTTACGGGTTTTAAAAAAGTAAAGGAGTGTACAAGTATGAATCAGATTAGCTTTAGAGGACAATTTGTTTCAAATATAAATATTAAAAAAGCAGGATACCCGATACCTGCACATAAGGCTTCAATAGTAGAAGTTAATCCTGTTAACAATAATGACTTAAGAGTATTAAAAGAAATTCATGATCTATGGAACGGTAATTTTACAAACTGCATATATAAAGAAGCTGATAAAATTAATCGAAGCAAGATTTCTGAGCCTTCACAAAAATTCTATTTACTTACAAATCAAAAAGAAAATTTTGGAAAGTTAAATCCGGATGATGTTCTTGCGGAAGCTAAAGTTATGTTAGATTATCCGTCTAAAGGGAAAATTTATTTGGATTACCTGCAAGTTCAGCCGGAAAATTCTTTTGACTCACCCTCAAAAATGTATGAAGGTTTAGGAAGTTCTTTTCTAAATTTCTTAAAAAAATCTTATAAAGATTGTGAAATGAATTTAAGATCTCTTTACGCAACTATAGACTTTTACAAGAAAAACGGATTTAAACTTGTAAGAAAAGATTCCAATCTTATGAGACTTATAAAATAATCATAATTCTTCAACCTTTTTTCTAAATCGTTTTTTAGGCTTTTTAATATCAGTTTCATCACATCCGAGCGCTTTATTTAATTTATCAACAAGCTCTTGAGAATGATAGTGCATCGCATGTTCCGATTTGTGGTGAATATCTACAATATGGCAGTGCATAGCCATTTCTATTTGAATAAGTGCCATATTATAGTTATACAGGCCCTCTACGTAGTTTTGCAAAGCTTTAATATAATCTTTTCTGGCTTCTTGAAGAGCAACATAATTAAGATCGTTATTTTTATACTGTTCTTCTACAAGTTTTAAATTAGCAAAACCTTGTAAGACTTCCAGTTTAGCTGCCGGAATTTCATTTTCAGTTTTATAAATATTATTAAAGGCGCGTTTCAGTTCATAATACAAATCTTTTTTAAATAAAAGAATCTCATTATCAGCAAGGTTCAATTGAGCTTCTCCGCCCTTAATAGAGTGTTTAAGCTCCATTAAGTTTGTAGAAGCCGAAAGATTAACCCCGACTTGCAAGCTGTTATTGGAAGTCTGGGTTGAATTATTATACCCGTAACCGGCATTAGCAGAAAGGGCCGGCATATAAGAACGTTTTATAAACAAAAGAGACTGTTCCATAGCATCTCTTGTTGATATAAGCACGCTTAAATCCGGACTGTTATCGTAAGCTATCTGTAAAGCTTCGTCTTTCGTAAACGGAAAAATTTGAGGGATAAAATCTTCCGCTAAATATTTATCCGGATCAGGAAACGATTTTGAATCATAATCAAAAGTTCTGGTATGCTTAATATCAAAATCCGGCTGCGAATCCATGTACATAGAGTTAGTAAGATTAACTCTTTCGTTTTTAAAATTATTTTGAGCCTCAATCAGTCTGACTTTTGAATCCGCAAGATTTACCTCAGCAGCAGTTCTGTCATACTTTTTCCGGCCTTTTGCAAGGTTAAGGAATCGTTCATTTAACTCAACATTGTATTCTGCAATATCCCTTAGGGCCTCTGCTCGCAAAAGATTATAATACTTAGCTTTTATATCAAAAACCGTAGCGCATAGGCTGTCTATAAACTCATACTCGGCACCGATTTTATAGAACTCTTCCATTTTTATATAAGCGGTTGTTCTCCCAAAATCCCATATCATTTTGTTAATAGATAACCCGACAGAAGGAAGTTCTCTATAATGAGAATTGTAATAAATATTGTCCGAATTATTCTCATTATAAAATCCTACACCGGCATTAATTACAGGGAAATACTGGGACTTTGCAACTCCTAAATTACTTTTTGCAATATCAAGGTTATATTTTTGACGCTTAATTTTAGGACTGTTTTTAAAAGCGACAGCTACACAATCCATTACCGAAAGCGATGAACCATCTTTTACTTCGACCAGTTTAAATAATTCTTCTTCGCCGGCTGATACCTTTGGAATACTAAATAATAGCAGCAAAAACATCAGCACAAGCTGATAACCCTTCTTAACCATATTTTTATTATATCATGTTTGTCAAGCCTAACATTTTTGTTTACGGAGTTTTTTCCTAGTTTTTAAGATAAATCTCTTAAGTGTAGTATAATACCCGATAGCAAGAACTAAAGAAGCAGCCACCCAGGCAATAGGGCCTGCATAAAATACTCCATAGTAACTTATCTTTACAGCAAGATAAATTGCGGCAA